>CAZFWP010000007.1:0-5815 GCA_964522805.1 uncultured Synergistaceae bacterium
GAGATCTACACAGTCGAAGACACTCTTTCCCTACACGACGCTCTTCCGATCTAGATTACTGTAACACGACCGATTGTTTGCGCTCCTTTATATTGAATTACTTCGGCGAGAGCGAGGCCCCCAATGGTTGTCTTGCCTGCGGCAACTGTACCTCAACTGCGGAAAGCGAAGATATTACTACTCCGGCGAAAATGCTGCTCTCCTGCGTCTACAGAATGGCAGAAAAGTGCGGCGGCAGAAAATTCGGCAGCGCCATGCTGATAGATGTTATCCGCGGCTCAGCCAAGGCGCAGCTTAAACAATTGGGATTAAATGAAATCTCCACGTACGGACTTCTCAGAGAAAAGAGCACTGACAATGTGCGCGCGATGGTTAATTACCTAGTGGCTCATGACTATCTGCAAATGGAAGACGGAGAGTTTCCCGTCCTTTCCTTCACAGATAAGACGATGGCGTTCCTTAAGGGCGATGTCAAGCTGCTGATGAGAAAAGTAGAAGAGCGCAGGGAAAAAAGAGCGCGTCCACGCAAAGAACATCAGACGAATACCGTCAATGAAGAGTTGTTTGAGATTCTGCGCAACCTGCGGCGGGAGATCTCTAAAGAGGAAGACGTCCCGCCATATGTGGTATTTTCTGATAAGACATTGGTAGCGATGTGTGAGCTCCTGCCCAAAAATGCGGAGGAATTTCTTGAAATCCCCGGTGTCGGAGATACAAAGCTGCAACGCTACGGGGAGGCCTTTATCGAGGCAGTCAACACCTGGAAAGACTTGGGCTGAACCTGCGATAGGTGCAAAGTCGTTTTGTCTCTCGGGTAGTTCTCTTAATTGCTTTTTGTACCGCTTTTCTCCATCTCGGTGATTTCTTCAAGAGTAACCTTCTTGTAGCTTTTGGGAGCTGAGAAAAGGTCAGGGTCCAGGTGCCCGAATTTTATTTTTGTATACTCTGTAGATGAATTTCCCTGCGCGGCAGCAACCTTCACCGGAAAGGGAAAATCGCTTCGGTACCATTCATAATATTGGTACTGATTTTTTTCCTCATTGCGCGGTTTTATTGTTACAAGATATTTCTTTGTGCGGTAGCTGTCTATAAACTCTGTGCCGACCAGTTTTCTGGTGAGGTCGCCGAACGTGCCTTCCTGAGGTGGAGCGGGATTTTGTGGCTGCACCTCAGTGCAGGGCTCTTCTACATAACGGCGGTACTTGGGGAAAATTATCCACATCAGTTTCTTATCGTAGCGGGTGACGACAATTTCGCTGCCGTTCTTGCTGTCATAACGGCTCTTGCCTATGGCGGCATAAATCTTGTTTGTTTCCGTGCTTTCACCGTCTTTTTCAATAATAACGGCACTGAACTCTCTAAACTCCTCTGCATAAACAGGGGATGTGCCAAAAAGAAGCACGGAAAATACCGCTAAAATTATTAAACGCTTCATTAGATCACCCTTTACTTTAGTATTTTAGACATTATACATGGTGCTTATAGCTTGCTAATTCATCAAATGCGGAGAACTGCGCTGAACAGTAATACTGAAAAACGACCTTCTGCACTCTTCTTGAATCCCGGCTGCGACAATATCGGCATCATTACACCGAGCTTGTCATCTAAAATAATTATTGACACCCAAAGAATGTGCTGCTGTTTAAGGGTAGGTTCATTATAATGTTTAGCTCTATCTGTTGGCAATTAAATTAACAGCAATAAAATAGTTAACAAATGAAATAGATAGGGCATTAGCAGTATATTAAATTTATTTTGCAAATAGTTGTCTGCTATAAATAAAATAAGCAGAAAATGAATCTTTTATTTCGAAAAATACCTTGTGATAAATATTATTTTTGAGGTAATCTATCTAAATAGATGTAGATACATCTATTGTGAAATAAATCCGCACAGCAGAGGAGTGTAATCGATGACAGTGGACAGGCTAATCGATCTAAGCGGCAAAACGGCGGTCATTACCGGAGGCGCAGCAGGAATAGGTAAAGCTTCCGCTCGCATGTTAGCGGAAGCCGGCGCGGACGTGGCTCTTTTGGATATTAACGCCGAAGAGGCAGCTGCTTCGGCGGCGGAAATCGCCGCCGAATGCGGTGTCAAAGCGATAGGATATAAGTGTGATGTTATGCTGGAAGCTGAGCAGGAGAGCGTCATCAAAAAAGTCGCTGAGGACTTCGGCACCATCAGCATTTTGGTTAACAACAGCGGCGGCGGAGGCGGCGGGCAAGAAATTTTTGAGAATCTCACAACGGAATACCTGAATAAAATATTTACCTTTAATGTGTACAGTGTTTTTAGGTTCTCAAAACTCTGCCTGCCATATATGAGGAAATCGGGCTACGGTTCTATTGTCAACATCAGCTCCATGGCCAGCATTGCCAGTAGTGTGAATATGACGGTCTATAGTTCTTCAAAGGCGGCGGTTAACGCATTGACGCGGCAAATGGCCATAGACTTGGCGCCGGTGCGCGTCAATGCTGTGGCTCCAGGGGCAATTAAGACATATGCGCTCTCAACAGTGCTTAATGATGAGCTGGAAAGACATATGCTTAAATCCACACCGCTTAAAAGGCTGGGGAGACCTGAGGATATCGCTTCTGCTGTGCTCTTCTTCGCCTCGCCGATGGCGGAGTGGGTGACAGGGCAGACTATGTTGGTTTCTGGCGGGGGAATGCAGACATTAGACTGATCTCCGTTAGTTTCAAAATGCAAAATAAAAACGGCAGCCCTTTTCGTAGGACTGCCGTTTTTGTATTAAAGCTGTGGAATCTAGAATGCGGCGACTATTCCCTTCGGAACGAGAACCTTATTGATGTAAGCTTTTACCTCTTTTGAATTGACCGCCTTGACTAACGCTTTGATTTCAGGCTTGTTTTTGTCTTCTGTGCGCACTGCTATGACGTTTGCATAGGGAGAATCTTTGCCTTCGATAACAATAGCGTCCTTAGCGGGAATAAGCTTGGCTTCTACTGCGAAGTTGGTGTTGATGACAGCAGCGTCAACATCCTGCAATGTGCGGGGAAGCTGGGCTGCGTCAAGCTCGCGTATTTTTATATTCTTGGGGTTCGCTGTGATATCCTTGGCGGTTACGAGTTCTCCTGCCTTGACTTTGATAATGCCGTTTTTCTCAAGCAGACGAAGCGCTCTGGCGCAGTTGGTAGCATCGTTAGGAATGGCAACTTGCGCGCCTTTTTTGAGATCTGTCAGTTTTTTGATCTTCTGCGAGTAGAGTCCGAGGGGCTCAATGTGAACCTTGGCGACCCATGTCAGTTTAAAACCCTTTTCCTTGCAGGTGTTTTCCAGATAGGGGACGTGCTGGAAAAAGTTAGCGTTAAGGCTCTTTTCCGCAAGGGCGGTGTTGGGGGTCACATAATCAGTGAATTCCTTAATATCGAGGTTGTAACCCTCTTTTGCGAGAAGGTCTTTAACAACCACCATGATATCCTTATGGGGGAAGGGTGTGACTCCGACGGTGATGGTCTTGTTGGCTGCGAAGGCAGATGAAGCGATTGCAAGTGTAAGAAGGATTGCTGCAAGAAATTTTTTCATTGTGATTCTCTCCTTTTCATTTTTATTGAGGCGAAGCCCCCGATTTTTGTGTACTTTGGGACGTCTAATACATATTGATAACAGGGCGGTAAATCTTTAAAAACAGTTAGGAACCGCATATCTGACATGTCACTCTCCAATAGGCCCCACCTCCTTTTAGTCGCGTTTTTTATTTATCTGATCTTTTCATAGACGATATTGCCAACAGTTTGAATTACCTGCACTATCGCTATAAGAATAGCCACGGAATAAACCATCACATCTGTCTGAAAGCGGTTATAGCCATATTTGATGGCAAGGTCTCCCAAGCCGCCGCCGCCTACAACCCCTGCCATTGCCGAATAGCCGAGGAGGTTTATCGCTACGACAGCCCAGTTGAGAACTATAGCCGGCATCGCTTCTTTTATCATGACGCCGAAAACTATTTGTTTCTCACTGGCGCCGAACGACCTAGCCGCCTCGATAACTCCCGGGTCTACTTCAAGCAAGCTTCCTTCCATTATTCTGGCGACAAAAGGAGTCGCCGCTATTGTCAAAGGAACAATTGACGCAGTGCAGCCTATGGAAGTGCCGGCTATCAGCCTGGTGAGAGGAATTATCGCAATCATCAAAATGATAAAAGGGAAAGAGCGCAGCAAGTTAACTGCCACATCAAGAAAGGTGTATACCGCCTTATTGGGGCGCAGCCCTTTCGAGCCGGTAAGAATCATTATTATCGCAATACCAAAGCCAAAAATACCGGAAAACAGCGTGGATAGAGCCACCATATAAATAGTTTCCCAAAGCGCAGCCAACAGTTCATTCGCCATCGTCCATTACCTCCCAAACCATTCCGATATTACCAAGCCACGCGATTACTTTTTCTAAATCCTTATCAGCGACATTGATGATCAAAAATCCCATTACTTCTTCACGGTATCGTTCAATACGTCCGCCGACGACCGAGAAATTAACATCAAGCTCTCTTGCCATGCTGGTGATGATAGTCTGGTTGGCAATTTCGCGAGGGAACATCAGCCTTACATTTGTCCCGGAGGGAACGACAGTGTAGTCGTCGCGTATCAGCTTGCGCAGCTCCGGTCCGGGGGCGAGAAAGAGTTTATCTGTTTGTCCGGAGGCAACGATCTCGCCTTTATCAAGAATAATCACCTTGTTGCAAATCATCTTGACGACTTCCATCTGGTGGGTGACGACAACGATCGTTACTCCTAGCTTCTTATTTATGTCCATCAGCAGCTCGAGGATTGATATCGTTGTCTTTGGATCCAAAGCGGAAGTTGCTTCATCGCACAGCAGCAGTTTGGGGTTTAACGCCAAGGCTCTGGCGATGCCGATGCGCTGCTTTTGTCCGCCGCTCAAATTTCTGACCTTCTCCGACCGCTTCTCCGAAAGTCCCACAAGCTCCAGCAGCTCTTCCACCCGTGCTGCTGCTTCCTTTTTGGGCACACCCCAAACTTCCAGAGGGAACATTACGTTTTCATAAACATTTTTTCTGTTCATAAGATTAAAGTTCTGAAAAATCATTCCCATATCGCGGCGCAGTTCCTTAAGTTTCTCCGGTGACAGCGCCGCAACCTCATGTCCCATAACTTTTACGGATCCCTCTGAATATGTTTCAAGACCGTTAAGACAGCGCAGCATGGTTGATTTTCCTGCACCGGAGTGTCCTACGACGCCGAAAATATCCCCCTGTTCTACCTTCATGGAAATATTGCGGAGAACTTTCATCTCACCGAAATATTTCCCCAGACCTTCAATTTGGATCATTTTGCACATTCCCCTTTTTCACTGCCGCAAATTTTAAATCTTTGTCACATGAGCTCTTTTGCATAAGGGCATCAAAAAGGGGCCGAGCCAAATGGCCCGACCCCGTGATTTCATGCAGATGACGCGATTAGGCGTCCGCTAAATCAGGAGAGGAGCCTTTCGTGTACATGCACATCATCATGTTATTGGTGCTGAATAATTTAAATGACTTTATAACGTGTTTCATATGCGGTTCCTCCTTCCCTGAAATGTTCGTGAAATTATATAGAGAAATACCGTAAATGTCAACCCTGTTAAGAGATTTAGTTGTTGTTCTGCTGCAATACTGCTGAGTAAAGTTCTGAGAGAATGTCATAATAAAACAACTATGGCGATGATAAAAACTAAGAAGTTTGCGTGTGCCGGGGGATACGTACTGCGGAGGGCAAAAGCGCTGCAAACAATACCGCAGCTGGGAGCCGAATATTACGGTAAGGTATGTTATAAGATTAAATTAAAAAAG
>CAZFWP010000007.1:5915-34927 GCA_964522805.1 uncultured Synergistaceae bacterium
GCAGCTGGGAGCCGAATATTACGGTAAGGTATGTTATAAGATTAAATTAAAAAAGGGCGGCTTAATAATTTATGGAAACGCTCGCTGGGTGTTTGGTTTTCACTATGACAGATGAGGCGGAAGTAAGCTTGTAATAAAAATCAAATTCGTGTAAGTTACTTGTAGGAATTCTAAGAGCATCTCCCGCCCCGGGTTTTTACAATCAAGACTTTTACGTAGTCCTTTTATGTAGTAAACTACACTTTAACAGAGAGGGGTGAATGTTTTTGCCAAAATCATGTAAATTTAATCCCAAATTAAAAATATTGATTCCTGTCGTAAGAGGTCTGGCAAAAATCTTGGGTAAGGACTACGAGGTTAACCTGCATGACGTTTCCATGCCTGAACACTCCTTGATAATATGCGAAAACGGGCATGTTACAGGAAGATCTGCAGGAGGTCCAATGACGGACTTTGGGCTCTTCATGCTTCAATCGGAAGATTACAAAAATAAAGAGGGAATATTTAACTATCTTGCGAAAAACAACCGCGGTGAGCTGATAAAATGCAGCGCGATTTTTATCCGTGATGAAGGTGAAAAAGTCATTGGCTTTCTCTGTATCAACTATGATATCAGCAAGGCCGTGGCCGCACAGGAGCTTATTGAGAGTATGCTCCATTTGGATATGGACAATGTGGAACAATATTCGGAGGACATTCCCGAGCCTAAAAATCAGCGGCAGGAGAAATTTCCTGCGCCCGTGAGAGAGTGGTTTGCTCAAGATCTTGAGGAGGTTGTCTCCGACACGCTTACTCAGATAAAGCAGCGTATTGGCAAGCCTCTTTGCTATCTTTCGAAAGCGGAGAAGCAACAGGTTATTCATGAGCTCCATGACAAAGGATTTTTCTTGCTTAAGGGCGCTGTAGATATTCTCGCCAAAGAAATGGACAATACAAAATACACCATCTACTCTTATATCAGAGATATACAGAAAAGATGAACAGGCTCGTTTAAAGGGAGCCGCTGATTATATGTGCCAATCGCTGCACAGGCGGTCTGTGTCTGTCGCTACGACGTATTGATATACGCCTGCGCGCCAGACACAGACCGCCTGCTTGCGGTTGGCGCATCTAATCAGCGGACGATACGTTGGTTTTTGTTAGAGACTTGTTCTTTAACGTTTCCTTATGGGGAGCCGCTGATGATATGCACTGCTTGCTGCAAGGTTGGTCTGTGTCTGTTGCTACGACGTATTGATATACGCCTGCGCGACAGACACAGACCGCCTGCTTGCGATTGGCGCATATAATCAGCGGAATAGGTGTTTGTTATTATTGAAGTATCACTATTTATTCAACGATTCTGTATTTCTAATCAAACTTACATAATGTACAAAATAAACCGATGTTTGTTTATTTGTTTTTATTTGGGAATAGACTTGACAGTGCTTCAGAAATATACGAAAATATTCAAAGTAAATATCAAAAAATTGTTACGCTGTTAATTTTTTGATAAAGGTTTTTTTGCTTATTTTGCTTACTCTTATCAATGTCAATCCAATGGCAGTAAACTGCTGCAAGCAGCACAAGGAGGGAGAGAGGGCATGGAACTGATTCAGAAACACCCTATTTTGGATTTTAGCCACGGTCGGGAGGTTGATTTCACCTTCGACGGCAAAGTGATGAAAGGTTTTGAAGGTGAACCGATAGCAATGGCGCTCCACGCCAACGGTGTCCATATCTACAGAGTGACGCCTGAGATGAAGCGTCCGCGAGGCTTCTTCTGCGCCATAGGCAAATGCAGCTCATGCTTCATGGTTGTAGACGGAGTGCCAAACGTCAGAACTTGTGTAACACCCCTTAAAGCAGGAATGAAAGTCGAGACCCAAATAGGCAAGGGACTCGTACCTCTGGAAGCGAAATAAGCGGGAGGCGGGACAGATGAAAAAAGTGGTAGAAACAGACCTCCTCGTTATCGGCGGCGGAGCGGCAGGACTCTGTGCGGCGGCGGAAGCGGCAGGCGCCGGAGCTAATGTAATGGTAATCGAGAGTGACCTTCACCCGGGCGGTCAGCTTGTCAAACAGACACACAAATTCTTTGGCAGCAAGGACGAGTACGCCGGAACCCGCGGCTACAAAATAGCCGGAATCCTTTTGGACGAAATGGCAGCGCTCGGTGACAAGGTGAAGATAAATTGCAACACTACAGTGACGGGTTACTATCCGGAGCAGGACGTTTTTACCGCGATGGAGGGTGAAGAAAACTATTACCGCATAAAAGCCAAGAAAACCGTTGTCGCCACCGGAGCGCAGGAAAGACTGATTCCTTTCCCCAATAACGACCTCCCTGGCGTATACGGAGCCGGCGCAGTGCAGACACTGATGAATGTTTACGGTGTTGTCCCAGGTAAAAAAGTATTGATGGTCGGAGCAGGCAATATTGGTCTTATTGTAAGCTATCAGCTGCGCCAGGCGGGGGTAGAAATCGCCGCAGTTGTCGAAGCGATGCCGAAAATAGGCGGCTACTGGGTGCATGCGGCTAAGATAAGACGCCTTGGCATTCCCATTCTCCTTCGCCACACCATTGTTGAGGCTACTGGAGACAAAGTTATCGACGGTGCCGTTATTCAGGAACTTGACGACAAGTTCTGCTTAATCGGCGAACCCAAGAAAATTGACTGTGACATCATCTGCATGGCCGTAGGTCTTACCCCGACAACAGAGCTCTTCTGGCAGGCTGGAGCGAAAATGCGCTTTGTCCCGCAGCTTTGCGGACATGTCCCCTTTAGAGATAAAACAATGCGCACCAGCAATCCCAACCTTTGGGTAGCAGGAGATGCTGCTGGTATCGAGGAAGCCTCTGCAGCTATGGTAGAAGGGCGCATAGCGGGATTCAGCGCCGCGAAAGCCCTTGGCTGCTGCGTAAAGGACGAAGCGTTCAATGATTATTGGACAAGACTTGACCACCTTCGCGCCGGTGAAGTCGGAGAAAAGATTCGCGGCGGCATCGGACAGGTCCTTGTTGAAGGATGGGAGGCGTAAGCAATGAGCTGCTCATGTGATAAAGAGAAACTTTATAACAGCGGTATACTGGTGGAGACCGGGATCCCCGGAGCGGTTCTCCCGCCGAGAGCAACATGGGAAAATAAAAAAGGCGGTTTTGTCGTCATCGAATGCCCGCAGAGAATACCTTGCAACCCCTGCGCTACAAGCTGTCCCACAGGAGCGGTGCGCCCGTTTGAAGATATCAACGACAATCCGGCCATTGACTATTCAAAATGCACGGGCTGCGGCCTCTGTGTGGCGAAGTGCCCCGGGCTGGCCTGTTTTGTAATCGACCTCACCTATGCGCCCGATAAAGCCGTTATCAAAATGCCCTACGAGCTTATCCCTGTTCCGGAAAAAGGACAGACAGTCAAATGCCTTAACAGATGCGGAGAAGAGGTAGCTGACGGCGAGATTTTCGCAGTAGCGGAGCCTTTGAAAGACCATACCAGAGTCGTAAGCGTAATCATCCCCAAAACACTTGCCGGAGAAATCCGCGCCATCAAGGTGGTGTGCTAACTATGGCAAAACCAGCAAATGTAATTTGCCGTTGTGAAGAGATTGAAATTGATGAAATCCGCGAATGGATCGCCCGCGGTTATGATACCTTTGATGAACTAAAGAGGGAACTGCGTGTCGGCATGGGGCCATGCCAGGGAAGAGGCTGCCGTGACATCATTCTCCGCGAAATAGCCAAGGCGACAGGCAAACAGATAGCCGATCTTTCCACCGGAACAATCAGACCTCCGGTGAAACCGATAAAAATCAGTCTGCTGGCTGACGACGCCGACTAGGAGGTGCGGAAAATGGATTTCCCGAAAACTGCTGATATCGTTGTAATTGGCGGAGGTATAGTCGGAGTCGCAACAGCTTACTACCTCGCAAAATCAGGAAGAAAGAACGTAGTCGTTCTTGAAAAAAACACTGTATGCTCAGGTTCAACAGGACGCTGCGGAGCAGGCATACGTGCCCAGTGGGGGCTTGAGCTCAACTGCCGCATGGCTTTGGCCTGTCTTGACACCTTTGAACAGCTAGATGACGAACTTGGTCTGCCCACAGGGCTGAACCAGGCAGGATATCTCCTTGTCGCTTACAAAGACAAGGAATGGGAACAGTTCCAAAAGAATGTAAAGCTTCAGCACAGCTTGGGGATAATGACAGAAATATTTACCGATAAGAAAAGAGCTCAGGAAATTTGTCCAGGCGTAGCTGTTGACGATGCCGTAGGATTTACCTACCACAGCAGAGACGGACACGCCGACCCATTCTTAACCACCTTCGCTTTCCAGGAAGCGGCTAAAAGACTGGGAGTTACTTTCTGCAAATTTACTGAAGTTACTGGGCTGAAGGTTGTCGGCGATAAAATCACCGAAGTTGAAACCAACAAAGGCACAATCTCCGCGGGAGCAGTGGTCAACTGCGCCGGTTCATGGGCTCAGGAAATCGCCAAAATGGCGGGAATTAACCTGCCTAACTGGGCGGAGCGGCACGAAATCATCATCACCGAGCCGGTGGATCCGGGCGTGTGCCCGCCAATGCTGATGAGCTTCAGCGGCAACTACTATATCCAACAGCGGCCGCACGGTTCCATAATTGCCGGCGAAAGTCCATCACATGAACCGCTTCTTGGCTACACCGCAACACCCCACTCCATCGCCAGCATCGCACGTATCGTGCTGAAGATGCTCCCGAGAGCTAAGGATATCCGTGTGGTGCGTCAGTGGGCCGGTCACTATGACATGACCCCGGACGCGGCGCCGATACTTGGACAGACCGATGTCAGCGGCTTCTGGCACGCTACGGGATTCTCCGGACACGGATTTATGCTGGGGCCTGTCGCCGGTCAGATTATGACCTCGCTGCTTAATGGCGAAAAGCCCTTTATCGACCCAAGCATCATGGACTACCACCGCTTCGAGCGCGGTGAAAAAATTATCGAGCCGAGCGTCGTTTAGTTACTCCCAAGTACCCACCTCAAATAAAAACGGGACCGCCTTTAGGGGCGGTCTCATTTTTATCTTTTATTGAAAAGCAGACAGACTATATATCAAAATTACTCTGAGGCAGTGTTTGGATGTCCCAATGCGAGCTATTTTTTTAGCATTATTTTGTAGTTTTTTTTGTCGGAGACTATGGTATATCTGTTGAGGAGTGTGTCTGTTGCTCCCCATAGTTTGTCACGTTGGGTAATGAGCAGGGCTTTTACGCACAATTCATTGGCTAGGTAGTCTCCGTCCTTGGACGTTACTTTGCCGTTAAAGATGCGATAGACTTTTTTGTAGCGGCTTTTGAGCTTTTGTTCGTCATAAAATTCGGAATAGCATTTTGCAAATACGAGGTCAGAAATAGGTGTGTCCCGCCCTGCATATAATAGTTGAAAAATGTTTACCGAGCAGGAATTGCCTTCTTCGTCTTTTATGATGTTAATGATGTTCATATCCTGAAATCCTACAGGGTTGCACAGTACCAGTTCTTGTTTGCCTGTTAGGTTTCGAACCTCTTCCCAGCCTTTGACCGCTTCCGTGAAGCTTTGGTGTATTTCCGGTTTTGCTGTAACTTTGTCGTGAAGAACTGTATTCCATACTTCCGGTGCAACAGCTGCGCAATATATTATCAGGATGGTAACGACTGCTGTGCTTTTTGCGGATCTTGCTAAGCCCTTGTGGGAGAGCATCTTTACCGCAGAGCTATCAGCAAAGACGGCGGAAAAGATGAGGAGAACGTTGTAGGCCGGCATGACGGAGCGCCAGCCGAAGTCATTGGTGTAAAAGGTGCTGTGGCAGATAAAGACAGCGAAGAGAGAGGTTAAGGTCAACCCTTTAAAAAATAGCGGTGTCAGCCAATCTTTATCTCTGCTCTGTTTTGAGAAAGAGAAGCCGACAAAGAGGGAATAGAGCCCCAGAAGGTATATGACTCCCCAGCGAAGCGGTAGTGTGATAAAGAAGAAGTGTATAAAAGCGTACGCCGCTGAAATAGCACCTGAGTATTGATAGCTGGGAGGAATACCGAATGCCAGAGGCGGCTGTGCCGGCGGGAAGTCAGAGAGGTATTTGACGTAAGGCCCGGAGATGGCAAGTGCTATCGCTGCGCAAAGGAATGTCGGCAATAAGCGCGAGTTGAGCAGGCGGCGTGCATTGACGTTTGTGAGCCAAAAAACGAAGAGAGAGAGACCGAAAAAAATGGCGCCGAAAATTCCCGCATAGACAGAGCAGAAGAAGGAACCTGCCCCGATAACGCCTATTATCAGGGGGTAGTCAAAGCTAAAGTCTCTCTTTCGCAGCATCGCGGAGAAAAGAAAAACATCTGCCGTAATAAATGCCGCAGCGAGGGTGTGGTGCGGACTCCAGATGCAGTTGCTTAGGAAACCCCAAAATCCGGAATAGACTTCTGTGAAGATAATATTGTTGACGGCTTTTGGCAGGTGTGAGGTGATGAATTCTGCTGTATTGGGGTTAAAGATTGCGAGTGCTGCCAGCCAGAGCACGGAGTTTTTGCGTCCGCTGAAGTGATAGGTTATGGAGGCGAGCAGCATTACAGAGACAAATGTTGTAATAAAGGCTGTGGTTATTTCCGCAAAGAGCTGCTGTGTGCCGAAAATAATACACAACTGAGCTGTAAGGGCGTTCCAGCCGAAATAGTAGGCCAAGGGCACGGGGACGCCGTTATCAGCGAGGAATGGGGAGCGCGGCGGCAGACCGTTTCTGCTGATGGCGTCAGCGATAGAGCAGCGCACATGGTCGTACGCGTTTTGGTTGAAATAGAGGCTGCCGTCGATCTCTACCGGAATTATGGCATAGGCGACACCTGCTGCGGTGATAAACATTATTAAAAGCAGCAGTGCTTCATTAAGCGATAGGTTAAAAATGAGTTTTCGGCGACGATGGAAGATGAAGGCAGCTGCGATGAGAAAAGAGGCTGCTAGGAGACTTTTTGAATATGTTGTGACCATTCCCGCAGCAACAGTCAGCGTCAGCCAAAAACCGCAGCCGACAACAGGGGCGAAGAGCAAGGTAAACCAGCCGTCCTCTGCATCGTTGAGTCTGTTTGGCAAAAGTGTCTGTCCGAGAGCTGCAAAAAATATCATTGCCGCAATTACAATTGGTACCATTTGATAGAGCATACTATCACCTATTAAGTAAATATTAATTTCAGCTCATAACTAAAAATAAAGTGTTTCTGATGTTTGTTTCTCTGTTGGTAATATGTTTTATTTTTTCACGAGAGTTCTTTATTTTACCTTTGAAGGTTCCCAAACCATCAGTATTACGGAGATAATAATCAGAGGGGCTGCGGCTAAAAGACTTGTATGCAGCTCCTCCCCGCCTATCAGCCAACCGAGGAATACTGCTACTATCGGGTTGACAAAGGCGTGGGTGGAAACTCTGTTTGCCGGCTCCACTCTCATTAGCCAGAGAAAAGATGTGTAGCCCACCAATGAGCCGAAGATTATCAGGTAAATCAGTGACGCTGCCGATAAGAAGGAGAAGCTGCCGATGTGAGGGTAGCTGCCGTTAAAAGCTGATACTGCGTACTGAGATAATAGCATTACTGTCCCGCCGCAGAGCATTTGCATTCCAGAGGACATAAAAGCGTCTTTATGAATCTTGGGGTTTTTAGAGATAAAGGCGCCTACCACCCAGGAGAGGCTGCAAAATAGTATCATGATTATCCAAAAGAGGTATTCCGACTTTAAGGAAAAGTCTGCCTTGGGGTCTCCGGCAACTAAAAAAAACACGCCCGAAAATCCGGCGATGATGCCGATATAGTGGCGGCGCGCAGGTTTTGCGCCTTTAAAGACCAGCCAGCCGATGAGGCAGAACCATAGCGGCTCAATGGAAATGAGCAGGGCTGCTATTGATGAGGGGACGACCGTTTCTGCGGTGGTGATGATTCCATATGTGACTGCAAATGGGAGCAGCCCGGCGACAAAGGCGTGTTTCCAGCCGCAGGAGGTTGTTCTGTAGCCTGTTTGCAGCATTCTCACTGCCAGCAGCAGCGCTCCAGCAGTTAGAAACCTGATAGCTCCCGAGAGCAGCGGAGGAATGGTCTCAATAGAAAATTTGATTGCCAGGTATGTTGAGCCCCACACCAGGTAGAGCATCAGGTAAGCGAAAATCAGCAGCCCTTTTGAGGGGCGTGCCGATAAAGTGTTTTCAACTTTATTCATTTACTTTGCTCCGTCAATTCCTTCGTTTGAGAGTGCGTCCGCCTTTTTGTTTTTTTCACGCGGTATCCATTCCAGGGCGACTTCCATACCCTCCATCAGCGACCAAGCTTCCTGAGCCAGAGTGCGCAGGTGGGGGAGGTTTATTTTCCACAGCTTGGATACCTGGCAGACGACTAATTTGCTGTCGCCGTAAATTTTCAGCTCTTTAACGCCGCGTTCTTTGGCGGCTTTAAGCAGCAGAATGAGGGCTGTATATTCCGCTTCGTTGTTTGTCTTTGTACCGAGAAAGCGAGCTGTTTCCCATACTGTTTCGCCATTTTCGTTTACCAGCAGTGCGCCTGCTCCGGCTGTGCCGGGGTTGCCTCTGGATGCTCCGTCAAAAAAACCTTCCATAAAATCACGCTTCCTTTGTCTTTTCAATGAGTTATACTTTACCACATATCAGCAGTGGAGGGATAGTAATGGCATCGTTGAAAAAGACAAACGCGGTGAGAATTATGGAGGGTGCGAATGTTCCCTTTGAGCTTTTGGAGTATGAAATAGATGAAGAGGCTCTTTCAGCAGAGGACGCAGCGGCTAAGACTAATGTGCCTGAGGAGCAGACCTTTAAAACACTTTGCGCCAGGGGCGATAAAATAGGTGTGATGATGGTTTGCGTGCCAGCCGGGCGTGAACTTGATTTTAAAAAACTCGCGGCTGCCAGCGGCAACAAAAGCGTGGAGCTGGTGCATTTAAAAGAAGTCACTGCGCTCACTGGCTATGTGCGCGGCGGCTGTTCTCCTTTGGGTACGAAAAAAAAGTATCCCGTGTTCATTGATGAAACGGCGATTTTATTTGACTATATCACGGTCAACGCAGGGCATAGAGGTTTGCTTTTTAAGCTGACTGCCGATGATTTAATCAGCGTGACAGAGGCTGTGGCGGCTGATATTTTAAGAGATTAACGGTGCGGCGCTCCGATACTTTGGACTTTTTATTTCGCTGCTTGGCATGAGCCGTGGCTTTGGAGGTCTAAGCACGTGAAGAACCGTCAGGAATTTTTTTGCGGCTGCCTTGCGTTGTTTAGCGGCGGATAAACTTTATTTTGCGGCTCTTTGCCGCAGCTTCTGATGAGAGATACAAAAATTAAAAGAGGAACGCTTAAACGGCGTTCCTCTTTGCTGTTTTGCTTATTCTCGGTTGTCGATAACTCTTTTGGTCTTTTTTTCGCTGCGGGGAAGCGTGCCGATTACCATTATTTGCGGCACAATTTTGATGCCGATGCCGCTTTTGCATTCGTTTATCAGCTCTGAGGCCAGCCATTCGTGGTCTGCTCCTGCCTCTGCTTCCGCCTGTATTATCATTCTGTCCCGCAGTCCTTCGTTTTCGAGGATGATGCGGTATTCGCTGGAGAAACCGTCGATTTTAGCGAGAATTGCTTCCACCTGAGCTGGGTAGATGTTGGTTCCCTTTACCTTGATCATGTCATCGCTTCTGCCGACGATGCGGTCTAAGCGCGGGTACGGTGAGCCGCATTTGCAGAAGCCCGGAATGATTCTGGTGATATCGTGGGTGCGGTAACGAATCAGCGGCGCTCCCTCTTTGCGGTATGTGGTTATTACCAACTCTCCCTCTTCACCCTCGGGAAGGACATTCCCTGTGACGGGGTCGATGATCTCACAGTATATATAGTCGCTGAAGTAATGCATCCCGCTGTGTTCGCTGCAATCAATGGCTATTCCCGGCCCGTATATTTCTGTCAGTCCATAAATGTCAAAGAACTCTATTTTCAGTGATTCGTAGATGCGGCTGCGAATTTTGTCGCCCCAGCGTTCTGAGCCGAAGATGCCCTTTTTAAGGTGAATTTTGTCGCGCAGACCTCTGGCGTCCACTTCTTCGGCAAGAGCCAGTCCGTAGGAAGATGTGCCGATAAGCACGGAAGTTTCAAGGTTGCACATTATTTGTATCTGTCTTTCGGTGTTGCCGGGCCCTGTGGGGATTACCATAGCACCAAGTCGTTCGGCGCCTGCTTGGAAACCAAAGCCAGCAGTCCACAGCCCGAAGCCGGGGGTAATTTGCACCCGGTCTTTTTCAGATACTCCGGCGAATTGGTAGCATCTTTCCATCATTATGGCCCAGTCTTCGACGTCTTGGGCGGTATAGGGCATCATTACGGGCATTCCAGTGGTTCCCGATGAGGAGTGGATTCTGATGACTTTGTCTGTGGAAACGGCGAACATGCCCATGGGATAGGCGTTTCTGAGGTCATCTTTGTCGGTAAAGGGCAAAGTCTCAAATTGTTCTTTGGTCATCATTGTGTCAACTGGTATGTCCGCAAATTTTTCAATGTAAATGGGACACGTTCTGGCAACTCTTCTCACCTGTGCGAAGCACTGGCTCATTACTGACAGTTCGTTCATCTTATCTGGTCTCTCCTTGTCTTTGCTAAACTGAGCTCTCTATTTTGCTGCTTTTATACCCAAATCGAACGCCTTTTCATTCATGGCGAGCAGTTTTGGCTTTACACACTCTTTCAATGCTTCTCTAAGCTCATCTTCGGGAAATGGGAGTATCCCCGCGCCTGTCGCTGCTCCAAGTAGGACGATATTTAAGGTTCTCATGTCTCCCGCCTCGAGGGCCAATGAACCGGCACTGATAAAAAGCCCTTGAGGCAGTGTTTCTTTAAGCACAGAGAGGTAGTCTTCCGCAAGGTATTTGCCCTTTTTGAGTGCCACGTTTGTGGGAATTATTGTGTCTGTATTAACAACACAGAGGGCGCTCTTTTTTAATTTGGGAATTTGTCTTGCCGCTTCTGCAAGCTCAAAACCGATTAAGACATCTGCGTGAGCGGATGGTATTACCGGAGAGACGTCTTCTGCGCCGATGCGCAGGTGACTGCAGACAGAGCCTCCGCGCTGTGCCATGCCGATGGTTTCCGATGTGCGCACAAACAGCCCTCGTTTTTCTGCCGCGGCGGAGAGTATCTTTGAGGCGAGTAACGTTCCTTGTCCGCCGACGCCGGCGATGATGATGCTCTTATGCATTGCGCTCACCTCTCTTTATCGCTCCCACGGGACAGACGTTTGTGCATAGTCCGCAGGCGGTGCAGAGCGACTCGTTTATTACCACTTTGTTGTTGCCGTTTGGCGTCATTGCCGGGCAGCCCAGCAATTTGATGCACTTGAGGCAGCCGATACAGTTTTCATTTACTCTGTGCACAGTGGCCGGTTTCTTCATTTGGGCGATGCAGGGAGCTTTGGTGATGACAGCAGAGGGTCCGTTGTGAGCAATGGCCTTTTTGAAGACGTCCACGGCCTCGTCGTAGTCAAAGGGGTTTACTGTATAGATTTCTTCCATGCCGCAAGCGCGCAGCATCGTCTCGATATCCAGCGCTTTGGCGGGAGCGCCCATGGCCGTCATTCCAGTCCCTGGGTGCGGCTGGTGTCCTGTCATGGCGGTGGTGTGGTTGTCCAATACAACTACGGTGATGTCGGTGTTTTGGTAAACGGCGTTGATAATTCCGGGGATACCAGTGTGGAAAAAGGTGGAGTCCCCAACGAAGGCTACGCATTTTGCCCCCGGTTCGGCTAGGGTAATTCCCTGAGCAATAGTTATCCCTGCTCCCATGCAGAGGCATGTATCAACCATGTTCAGCGGTGCGGCGTTGCCCAGAGTGTAGCAGCCGATATCTCCGCAGTAAACAGGCTTTTCTGTGTGTTTGGTGGCTGTCTTTACTTCATAGAAGGAGGCACGGTGAGGGCATCCGGCGCAGAGGACAGGCGGTCTCATAGGCATTTCCGGCAGAGGCTGGCTGTCGCTTTCTTTAGCGGCGATGCGCATAAATTTAAATATAGCCTTTTTGACGGTTTCGTAGCTGTATTCGCCGTTGTAAGGCAGGTGTCCCGTTCTTTTGCCCATTATCGGTGTTTGCCCGTTTGAGATTATCAGCATCTGCTCCTCAATGACAGGGTCAAGTTCTTCAATGACCAGCACCGAGTCCAGATGGTGCATAAAGTCCACTGCGAGCTTTTCCGGCATTGGGTAGGGCGTGCCGATTTTGAGTATGGAAATATCGAGGGAGTATTCCCGGACAATTTCTTTGGCATAGAGATAGGCAATGCCGGATGTGGCAATGCCCTTTCTGCCGCCGGTGATGACAAAGTTAAACTCCCTCATGGCGCTGAATTTTTCTGAAAGCTCTCTTTGTTTAATTTCTATTTCCCCGTGCCGTCTGTAGGAGAGAGCAGGGAAGATGCACCATTCCGGTCTCTTTTCAAACCCTGGAGCCTCTTTTGGTTCGCTGAACTCGCCGAGTTCCACAGTGGCACTGGCGTGGCAAACCCTAGTTGTGGGGCGCAGAAGCACCGGCAGTTTGAATTCTTCGGAGAGTTCAAACGCTGCCTGAACCATTTCAAAGGCCTCTTCCGGAGAAGATGGATCAAATACCGGAAGGTTGGCGTGTTTGGCGAAACTGCGCGTGTCTTGTTCAGTCTGTGATGACCAGGGGCCTGGGTCGTCCGCTACTGTTACGACCATGCCGCCTTCAACTCCTATATAAGCAAGGCTCATCAGCGGGTCTGAGGCAACGTTGAGCCCCACCTGCTTCATTGTAGCCATAGAGCGTGCGCCGGTGTATGCCGCTCCGGCAGCGACTTCGAGGGCGGTCTTTTCGTTTGTAGACCACTGCACATTAACATGGGGGTTCTTTTCGGCAATAAGCGTTTCTATTATCTCTGTGGAAGGTGTGCCGGGGTATCCTGCGACAACGCGGACGCCGGCCTTTATGGCCCCGAGGGCTATAGCCTCGTTGCCCATGCAGATTTTTTTCATGGGTTTCTCCTCCTATGTCGAACTCAAAAAAATCCCGCCGCTAGCGGCAGGACTCTTGTATTTTCAGAGTTGCGGCCTCTTCTTATCTATTCTACAACCATAACTTCTCTCTGTGTGAAAAGGTCTCTACCTTTTCTTCTTGTGAGTTTATACATACATTCACTGATAATGTCAAGCTAGCCGGCCGGGCATGCGAAAATCACTGTTGATTTTCCTCATTAGCACCCAAGCGAAGAGGGCGGTGAGAATTGTCGCACCGAGGAAGGCTATCGGCTGGAAGCACCAGATCATATTAAGCGACACGTAAGAGGAGAGCAAGTAGACCACAGGTATTCTGATTACCATTGAACGGAATATCTGTGTTATGAGCCCGTAAGCTGAGTATCCGGTGGCGATAAAGAGAGCGTTGTAGATCATGGTATATATGACCATAGGGTAACCGTAAATGGCCATTCTTATCGCCCGCACTGCTACTTCCGCAACCTCTTTTGTCGGGCGGAAGAGGGAGATTATCGGCTGAGGATAAGCGCATACCAAGGCTCCGAAAGTACCGGTTATGGCTATGCTGATGATGAAAGCGGATTTTATGCCCTTTTTCATGCGCGGAAGGTCTTTTTTCCCGTAGTTAAACGCCAGAAATGGTACGAGCGCGTCATTTATACCCATTAACGTATTAAAGGAGAGGTCCTCTACTCGCAATCCAACCATCCAAGCGGCGACAGCGTGAGGTCCGTATGCAAGCCCCAGTATTTTGTTAACACTTCCCATACCCAAAGCGACACTGCCGGTGGAGAGTGTGACGGGAAGCCCTATGGCAGTAATTTTCCCCCATAACGGCAGCATTTGCCTATGCAGCCTCGGTATCAGCGGTACAGGAATTTTGCTGTCGCTGCGAAGTTTTTTGACCAAATAGACAGTGCCAACCAGTCTCCCTGCCATGGTTGCTGCTCCGGCTCCGGTAATTCCCCAATCGAATACAAACATGAAGATAGGGTCTAAGACAAAGTTGATGCTATTGGCGATGATAAAAAAGTAAAGAGGTACCATTGTATTGCCTTGACAGCGAAAAACTGAGTTGGCAACAAAGGAGAAGCTGATGAAGATGAACATCGGCGGAATCCAGAGGTTGTAGAGCCATGCCTGACGTAATATCTCCGGGTCTGTAGCGCCGATGGCACGGAAAAAAATATTTGAAGTTTCGGGGAATAAAAATGGTATCCATAGCAGGCAGAGCAGGTAAGCAAAGGACATTCCCGCCAAAGCAGTCTCTTTGGCTGCCTCAAGATTGTTTTCTCCCAATCTGCGCCCGACAATGGCTGTGATACCGTTACCGACGCCCTCCAATACAGCAAATACTCCTATTTGCACTGGGAAGGTGTAGGAAACAGCTACCATACTGCTCTCTCCTATCCAGGAGATGAAAATGGTGTCCACGAGGTTGAAGAGAGTGTGAAAGAGTACCATTGCGATAGAGGGTATAGCAAGTTTTACCAATGTGCCGAGCACAGGTCCTTTGCCGAGATCCACATTGCCGCGGAGGATCGTCATGCGTCTTATTTTTTTTAGCAGCCTCATGCCGCGTATTTCTCGCTTAATGATTTTGCCAGCATTCTGTGGCCGTTTCTGTATATAAGCCAGGTGACGATAATTGTGCAGAAGTCAGCTGCGGGAAATGAAGCCCAGGCGCCGTTCAGCCCGAATGCCGTGCCTAAAATCACTGCAAGCAAAGGGTGCAGTATCAGCGGACGCAGCATAGAAAGGAAGAAAGACATGCCCCCCTTGCCCGTTCCCTGGTAAAAGGTGGAAATCATCATCTGACAGCCCATGGTGGTGGTGCCGATAGATACCAGCTTTGCCCCTGGTACTCCCATTGCCAGCATTTTCGGGTCATCAGAGAAAAAGCTTAATATCTCTGTGGGAAAGATAAATAGCAGCAGTGCGCAGACAAAACAAAAAGCCGTGGAAAGATAGTTGGAAAACTTCATCACTTCCAGTACACGGTCATAACGTCTGGCTCCGTAATTGAAGCCGACAATGGGAAGCAATCCGTGTCCCATGCCGATTACCGGCATAATGATAATTGAGAGCATTCGCTGCACAACGCCTGATGAGGCGACTGCCATGTCACCGCCAGTGCCGGTGAAAATCTTATTAAGCACCGCCCAAGAAAAGGCGATGCCGACCTGACGCACGAAGGCGGAGGAACCAACCCTAATGGATTCCATTAGCAGCGGCAAGGAGGGGCGAAGAAATTTTTTTCTCAGCCGCACAGCCCCTTTGCCGCCGATGTAGTATGAAAAAAGCCAAATCATCGCCAATATCTGTGAGATGACAGTTGCCCAGGCTGCTCCCGGCAGTCCCCACTTAAAGACAAAGATAAACAGCGCGTCCAAAACGATATTTGTCATTGAAGATATCGCCATACTCCACATGGAAAGTCGTGTGTTTCCCTCTCCGCGCACGAGATTGTTCATTATCATCATCAAGGTGAAAAAAGGTGTGCCGGCGAAAATAATATAGGCGTAAGAAGCTGCCGGTTCTATAATATCTGCAGATCCGCCCAAGGCCTTGATCATCGGCTTGGTACAGGCAATCAATATGACCGCCATTACTAAGCCGGTTACGCCTCCCACGGAGATCATTGTGCCCAAGGTGCTTTCAGCGACGTTCTGCCTCTTTTCTCCCAGCTTACGGGAAATTACCGAAGCTCCGCCGACACCAAAAGTTTGAGCTACAGCCATGATTACGAGAATCGCCGGAAAGGAGATAAACACCGCAGCAATGCCCATGGGGCCAATACCTCTGCCAACAAAAAAAGCGTCAACCACATTATAAAGTGACATTAGAAACATACCGGCCATGGCCGGAGCCGACAACCTGATCAACAGGCGCGGGATAGCTTCCTTTTCCAGCGCCTCAGTATTGCTCATTTTCATATAAAAACAAATCCTTTGCCTTAAGTTATTATTTAATTATACGCTAAAAACACCAATAAAATATGCCAAAAATACAAATGCGTTCTTGTGTCCAAGAGTTATAATAATCTGACAATAAAGTCTTTTGTGAAATGTTAATTAATCTATTCCGCAGTAATAGAGCCTTTATTTTTTAATCGCCTGCATATTGGAGGAATGTGAATGTATAAACGCTTTATTCAGATAATGGATAACTCAGGCTGTCTTTCAGGCAGCAGTGTGGTTGTTGCAGCCGCAGACAGAGACAGCATTGAAGCTGTTCGCCTTGCCATGGGGCGCGGACTTGGTAAGGCTGTCTTTGTCGGAGACGAAAAAATAATATCCGCCATAACAGCCGAACTTAACATCCTTGATAAATCGGAGATCATCTCGGCTCAGACACCTCAGGAGTCAGCGGTGAAAGCGGTAGAAGCAATTAACGGAGGCAAGGGCAATGTCTTAATTAAAGGGCTTGTCAACACATCCGACTTTCTCCGCGCCGTTCTTGACAGGGAAAACGGACTGCGCACCGGACGTCTTTTGAGTCACTTGGCTGTAATGGAAATCCCCGGTGAGAATCACCTCTCTTTCTGCGCTGACAGCGGCTTTAACGTTGCCCCTGATTGCGAACAGAAAAAAAGCATCTTAAGAAATTCATTGGAAGCCATTCATGCTATGGGTTATGACCATGTGAATGTCGCATGTCTCGCCGCCAATGAAAAGGTTGACCCTCACATACCCTCCACTGTAGATGCGGCGATGATTGCCGAAGCGTGGCGCAGCGGAGAGTTTGACGACCTTCCATGCACCTGCACTGTGGAAGGGCCGATGGCTTTGGACGTGGTGGCTTCGATGAAAGCGGCGGAGCACAAGGGTATAAAAAGCGTTATTGCCGGTAAGGTTGACCTAACGTTGGTACCGAATATCGAGTGCGGTAATGTACACTGTAAAACGCTCACACACTACTGCCACGCTCAGCTGGCCGGTTTAGTACTGGGAGCAAAAGTGCCTATTGTTCTGGTCTCCCGCTCTGATACCCCGGAGACAAAGTTTATGAGCATGGCTCTGGCATGCATCATCTCACAGGGGATATAAAGCATGTATAGGGTTCTCGCTATTAATCCCGGTTCCTCCTCTACTAAAATAGCCTGCTATAGAGATGAGATCTTAATCTTTGAAAAAAACGTTCCTTTCAGTGACCAAGAGCAGGCGGAATTTAAAAATGTTATCGGGCAATTGGACAGGCGCTTTGAACAGATAAAGGAAGCCCTCATGGAATCAGGCGAAGAGGAAAAATTTGACGCCGTAGCGGCACGCGGCGGGCTTTTGTCGCCGATGGAGAGCGGGACCTACAATGTCAACGAAGAGATGAAAGAATATCTCATAAAGGCAGCCAGAGGAGAACACGCATCAAACCTCGGTGCATTTTTGGCAGAACGCTTTGCCGTAGAATCTTCTTGTCCAGCCTTTATTGTCGACCCTGTAGCGGTTGATGAAATGTCTGATGTGGCACGGATTTCCGGAGCTCCTGAGATAGAGCGCAGCAGCCTTGTTCACGCCCTTAACCAAAAAGCGGTTGCCCGTAAAGTCGCCGCCAAAATTGGGAAAAAATACTGCGACAGCCGTTTTGTGGTGGCGCATCTGGGTACGGGCATCACTATCGGAGCTCACCTATATGGGCGTATCGTTGATGTTATCGGAGCAAAAGCCGACGGACCTTTTTCCCCTGAGCGGGCAGGAGGACTTCCTGCAGACATGCTGACGGATTTGTGCTGCAGCGGAAAATACAGCTGCGATGAGCTGAAAAAAAAACTGCTCTCCGGCTGGGGGCTGGTGGCTTACTTAGGAACAAGAGATATCAGAGAAGCCTTTAAAATGGCGGAGAATGATACTCAGGCTAAAATAGTCACTGAAGCGATGGCCTATCAGATTGCCAAGGGTGTAGGCGAACTTGCCGCCGCTCTTGACGGAGATTTAGACGCGGTGATTCTCACCGGTGGGTTGGCGTATTCTAAGCCGCTTATGCAAATGGTCGAGAAGAAAATAAAATTTCTCGGGCGGATTGAGATTATTCCCGGAGAAGATGAACTGGAAGCTCTGGCTCTCGGCGCCTTGCGCGTTTTACGCAGGGAAGAGCCTGCCAAAGAATATGTGCCTTGCTGAGAGCGGCACATTTAAGGAGATGAGATAATGGCTGCTAAGAGACGTCCGGGAGGTTGCCCTCCATGACTGCTTGTGCTACCCTTTGTGGCGGTCGCCGCAATTTTCCCATGGATTTGTGCACAGGTAAGAAAATTTTTTAACAAGGTAAAATAGTTACAGGGGGAATCTACGTGCTTTTTATGGACAAATTCAATATTACTAAAGAAGATCTAATTAAAAGCAAAAAGCGATTTTACCTCATTGGCGGCGTGATGCTGCTGATGGGTTTTCTTTCAATTTCCATGCCGCTGCTTGCCTCTTTTGCCATTGAGACTCTGGTTGGCGGATTGCTGCTGGCGGTAGGCATCTGCCAGGGCGTTGGCGCGTTTCGTGGTTTTGCTGATGGAGACAAACCCTGGCAGCAAATATTTATGGCTGTAATTTCCTTTGCCGCCGGATTTATCTTCTTTGTTCACCCTCTGGCCGGAGTAATGACGCTTTCGATGCTGCTTTCATGTTATTTCCTTATTGACGGTATTATGAAAGTGATGGAGTACTTTCGTCTTCGCTCAATCGGCGGTTCGTTCTGGCTTTTGATTTCAGGCCTTTTGGGAATTGTT
Organism: uncultured Synergistaceae bacterium; assembly: GCA_964522805.1. Lineage (GTDB taxonomy): Bacteria > Synergistota > Synergistia > Synergistales > Synergistaceae > CAZBYL01. The sequence continues at coordinate 24,632 of CAZFWP010000007.1, forward strand.
CTGGCGATGATGATGTGGAAAAACGTCTTTACCGGAGCGGCGATGATAGGTGTACTTCTTGGAGTCAACCTGATCTTCAGCGGCTTCAGTTTTATTTTGCTCGGCAAAGGCTGTTCTGAGGCAGCAAAGAAAGAGCAGTAGTCCCTCATCTTGTGATAATTGGTGGCTTGTTTCCGGATTTAGATATTTGAGGCGCGAATATATGCGAAGATACAAGAAGAGACCGACGATATTTCGCCGGTCTCTAATTTTTTTGTGCAGGCTGTGCTCTGTATCGTTATATCTTTCTTTACCAGAAAAGCCCCGCCCAATATCCGAAAGCGTCAAATGCCAACATCAATCCAGCAATTACCAATATTGCTCCAGAGATGGTCTTTATCTGCTTGCCATGCTTCTTGAGCCACTGAAAGACGCCCTTGATATTTGTGAAGAAGAGCGCGGCTATAATGTAGGGGATTCCCAGCCCCATAGAAAATACAAAGAGATAAAAGACTCCCTGCATAACGGTTTTTCCGTTCCCCGCCAACATCAGCGCAGAGCCTAGGAAGGGACCGAGGCAAGGTGTCCAGCCAAGAGAGAACGCTGCGCCAAAAAGAATCGCGCCTAAGAATCCACTCTTGTTCGCTTTGAGTTCAAACTTTTTTTCAATGTCCAAAAAGGCGATTCTAAAGACACCAAGAAAGTGGAGTCCGAAAATCATAATCACAACGCCGCTTGCTCTCTGAAGAAAAATCCTGTGTTCATTGAGCATCGCGCCCAGCGCAGTGGCGGAAGCACCTAAAGCCATAAATATCAGCGTAAAGCCGCAGACAAAACCAATGGTATTGACGACGCTGGCTTTGCGGCCGTTTTCCGTCTCCGCAGCCAGATACATTAAATACACCGGCAGCATCGGCAGCATACAGGGGGAGATAAAAGCTAATATGCCCTCCAGAAAAAGAAGAGGGAGGTCTGCACCCATCGGCTACTTCGCTTCCTTTACCAGTTTCATAACGGCATTTTTCGTTGTTCCTCCTACAAGCTGACCGGTAACGGTTCCCTCGGCATCAATAACGTAGGTTGTGGGGAGATAACGAATGTCGAAAAGGTTAGATGCCTTACCCTCACTGTCCAGCAAAACCCTCATTTTGTACTTTTGCTCGGAGATGAAAGTTTCCACTTTTTTCTTTGTTTCTCTTCTGCCGTCAGTCATATTGATTGCCAAAAGAACAGTGTCCCCTGATTTCTTAAACTCACGATCCATTTCGTTGAACTCAGGCATTTCTGCTTTGCAGGGAGGGCACCATGAAGCCCAGAAGTTAAGCACGACCACCTTGCCTTTGTAGTCACTTAGAGAGACATTTTTGCCGCTAAGATCTGTCAGGGTAAAGTTCGGCACCTTACTACCGTTGTCCAGAGCATAAGCGGAAGCAACAAAGAAGAAAAGGGCGATAATCACGGATAGAGAAATTGTAAATCTTTTCATGCAACAACACCTCGTATATAGGATTTTCTGATTGATAAAATTCTATATGAGAGTCATGCCGCTGTCTTAAGTGATACTGCTTACTCCTAAATTAATTTCAAGAATTACATAATTTATGCAAGTGGTTAAATTAGCTATTATATTTTATATTATAAGATTAATTATTGCCAAATAGATTTAAAGCCTTTTCTTTTATAACATTTTCTGACTCGGTGATAATCATTCCTAAAATTATGATCAGTCCGCCGATAGCCCCTTGGAGGTGGAAGGGGTCTTGTCCAAAAATTACTGCCAGTCCGTAACCAAAAAGCCCTTCAAGGGAAAAAATTACTGCGGCATGTGTCTCAGGGGTAATTTTTTGCGCTTTAAACTGCAAGATGAAGCAGAGGATAGTATTTAATAAAGAGACGCACAGCAGAGCACCCCATATCTTTGGCGAGAAAGAGCGCATATCGGGAATCGGCTCAAAAAGTAAGGCGATCGCTGTCAGTACAACTGCGAGCATGATAATGTGGATGGCGACCAAAGTTACCGGTTCGACACGCCGTGAGCAATACCCTGCACCCATCACCTGCAATCCGTATGATACTGCCATAAAGAACGAAAGCAGGTCTCCGAAGTTAAATTCCATTCCTGGGGTGAACCCCATTGTCAGCAATCCTGCTGTCGTGATGAAAGCGCCGAGGAAGATCCAAGGACGAGGTGGTTTTTTATATAGCAGCCAAACAAAAAAAGGCACCATAATTACATTGAGCCCGCCGATAAACGCCTGTTTGCTTGCGGTGCTGTAGATCAGGCCGAAGGTCATAAAGATAAATACGGAAGTAAGTATGGCCGTTTGAATAGAAGCTGTCGCCCAGTCATACTTTGTCGCCCGAAGAATTCTTTTGGGAAAGAGAATTACTAAAAATAGCGCTGCGAAAAGCATTCTCAGCGCTATAGCCCATAGCGGCGTGATGCCTCTCGCCAATACGGCGCTCAAAGGTATGCCGGCCCCCCAAATAAAGGAAACCAAGATCAGCACCATATCTGCGATAAAAATATCTCTGGGGGAGTGTTCTTTTACGTTGTTCAAATCAAGCCGCTCCCTGTTTCTTCAAAGCGTGAATTATGCGGTAGTTAAGTACGCTAAGCTTTCTCATATAGTAGTAAGCGATGGCGGTGCAGCATAGCCCGCAAAGAAAGAGAGACCAGTCTGTCCCTAAAAGGTCCCCGACCTTTCCAGCAAGCACACTGCCGAAGGGAGGAACTCCCAGTATCGCCAGTGTGTAAAGAGACATGATGCGGCTCTTGCTGTCGTTGGGTACCATTGTCTGCAGTAGGGTGTTGCAGGCTATAGTGCTTGTTACCATGCAAAAGCCCACAGGAGCCGCTAGGACCATTCCCATGTAAATGTTGCTGGAGAGTGAAAAAAGCATTACCGATACTCCGAAGCCCACACATGTTCTAGTGCACCACCATGCGTGGTTGGCAGTGGATTTGAGGGATGCCATAATCAAGGAGCCTGCCAAAGCTCCGATGGCTACTCCCATCAGCAATAGCCCCAGCGTCTCAGATGTGCCGCCCAAGACACTCTTCGCCATCGCCGGCATTAGCACGATAGAAGGAAAAGCGAAAAATCCCGTCATGGCGATCATTATCAAAATGTATCTGCTGGGCGCGAAGTCTCTCGCCATTTTAAATCCCTCGACCATCTCTCTGATGGGATCTCTTTTGGTGTTGTCGGTGCGTCCGATCGGGGGTTTATCCATTTTCATCTTGCGGACGGCGAAGAGTGTTGCGGAATAGGCCAGCCCGTTTGCAAAAAAGCATAGTCCCTCTCCAATGGCGTGAATAACAAAGCCGGCGATTGTGGGACCGAACATTCTTGCCAAGTTAAAGTTTGTGGAGTTGAGCGCAACGGCGTTTGCCACATCTTCTTTTTTATCGACCATATAGGAGACCAGAGAGTAGCGGCATGGCAGCTCAAAAGAATCGAGAAGTCCGAGAATAAGGCTCATACAGACCACTATCTTGAAAGTAACTAAGTCTGTGAGTGTTAAAAACGCCAGGATAAAGGCCACCGCCATACAGCCTGATTGGCAAAAGACCAGAGTTTTGCGCAAATCCCACCTCTCAATCAGCGCTCCTGCGAGCGGTGTTAAAAAAACGACCGGTATAGAGGCGGCAAAGTCCATAATGCCGAGGGCGCTGTTTGAATTAGTCAGCCGGAAAACAAGCCAGCCCATTGCAACACGGTGCATCCACAGCCCGGTCAGGGAGATGGCCTGGGCCGCGAAGAACAAGCGGTAGTTTCTGCTGCGCAAAGCGCGTAGGGTGTTGGGGAAGGTAATCATCGCCGCAGCCTATATGCTGATAGTGACGGATCCCGCGATAATCATCGCCACTCCCGCCCACTGCAGTCTGGTTAAGCGTTCTTTCAGCGCGAAGTGTCCGAAAAGCGCCGCCATAAAGGGACTTGTACTGGTGATAGCCGTGACTACCGCCACCGGTATTTGTGATATGCAAATGGCGTGAAGAACGGATCCAAGCCATAAGCCGATAAAAGCTGCCCCTAAAAAGTAAAAGATTGTCACCCGTTTCAGCGAAGCAAAGGGTCTGACAGCGCCCGGCCGGTGCCTTGCGACAGAGAACCTGACTCCCCATGCGAGAATCAAAAAAATAAAAGCCCGGTAAAAAGTTACTTCTACTGCGCCAAGTCCGGAATTTACCATTGCCAGCTTCAAAAGCGGCGCACTAAGCGCCCAAGATACCGCAGCTCCGATCGACATTAGAAATCCACGCATAATACGTGATGTACTCATACTGCCGATGCGAACAGAATCATCCTCATGCGCGCCCTTGCTGCCGCCGAAGCGCAGCAGAAGAAGGCCGCACATAACAACAGCTATACCTGAAATGCCTGCTGCGGTGATTTTCTCGCCTAAAATAAGCCAAGAAGAGAGTGCAACCAGCATCGGATGAGTATTGGAAACAGGAACCGCCAGGCTGATGCCGATTTCCTTTATCGCCATAAAGTAGAGAATATCGCCGACGATGTAGCTCAAGAGCACATTGATAAAAAGGTACAAAAAGACGGAAGGGGAAGTTAAAGCGGTAATGTGCCCGCCTGTATATACAATGGTGAAGACAAGGGCGGCGGCAAAAAAAGACAGCGAGCGTATGGGATTAATCTCGTTAGCTGTGCATTGAGAGAGCTTTTGCCCTCTTGATACCATGATAGGTGATGCCGCCCAAAGCGTAGCGATGACAAAACATAAAAGAAGACCCCAAAGCGGCATGTGCGTACCTCCCCATCAATATTAAATAACCATGTTCATTCTACCTTAATTGCCAACAAAAGTGTAGGCGAGTGGGGAGGAAAAATGAGTTTTTGTCCAGCTCTGATACACCAGTAATGCAAAACGGAAAAAGCTGTGGGAAATAGCCAAAATTAGCATTGATAAAGGACAGGCGAAATCTCTTCGCAAATTCATTTCCCGTATTGGCTGGATACAGATATATCTATACTCTGCCGCAGCGGCCGTAGTGCCGGTATAAACAATCCCCCGGCGTACAGTTCGTGCCGGGGGATTGTTATTGAAAAACTAATACTGGCAAATTAGAGAATAATCTTAGCCAAGGTATGCGAGCAAAAGACCGCCGGCAAGAACAGAGCCTATCTGTCCTGCGACATTGGCTCCGACAGCATGCATCAAAAGGTGGTTTGTCGGATCTGCCTTCTGTCCCAGTTTCTGTATTGTTCTTGCGGACATGGGGAATGCGGAAATACCTGCTGCACCGACCATTGGGTTGATCTTCTTGCCCTCAGGAAGGAAGAGGTTCAGCAGTTTGGCTGTGAAAACACCGCCTGCAGTGTCAAGAACAAATGCGATAAGTCCCATCGCAATAATAATCATGGTGTTAATGTTGACAAATTTTTCGCCTGTCATGGTTGCGGCGATGGAGAAGCCCAAAAGAATGGTGACGATGTTCGCCAACTCGTTCTGAGCCGCCTGAGAGAGACGTTCCGTAACGCCGCTTTCACGGAGCAGGTTGCCGAACATGACGAAGCCCAGCAGAGCTACGGAGGCCGGTGCGATAATGCCGCCGACAATGGTAACCGCTATGGGGAAGATTATGCGCGCGCGTCTTGTCACGACTTTTGCTGCAAGCGGCATCTTCATCATACGTTCCTTCTTTGTTGTAAGAGCCATGATAACCGGCGGCTGAATAAGCGGTACCAATGCCATATAAGTGTATGCAGCTACAGATATCGGCCCTAATAAGTGAGGTGCGAACCGCGTGGAAACATATATGGAAGTAGGTCCGTCGGCGGCGCCGATAATACCTATTGAGGCTGCCTCGTAGACATTAAAGCCCACAAGGAGGGCAAGTCCCATGGTGAGGAATATTCCCATTTGGGCGGTGAGACCAAAGAGAAAAACCTTGGGGTTCGCCAAGAGAGGGCCAAAATCGCACATGGCACCCACTGCTATCAAAATAAGCAGCGGTAAAATTTCGGTGGCAATACCGAGACGGAACAACATAGAAAGCGCGCCTTCAACAACTTGTGTCCCAGCCATTTGGTCAAGAGCTGAGGAGAGGGGCAAGTTGACAAGAATAGTTCCGAATCCCATTGGCAGAAGGAGGTTTGGTTCAAAATCTTTTTCCACCGCCAAATATAGCAGAAAAGCTCCTACTCCCATCATTACCATATTCTGCCAAGTTGTGTTGGCAATTAACTGACTTACAAGTTCCATCTTCCCAGTTCCTCCCATTATTTGTTCGAGTTTTGTTTCTTTTGTGCCAATAATGCATTTTTGAGTCAGTGACGTAATTTTATGCCATTACCAAACAAAGCTCCGCAGAAAATTACTGATTCTACATTGTATATGAAGCTAAAAGTTATAGAAACCGCTTCAGTCAGCGATGTGCGCCGTGAACAGCGAAAAATTAAGCGGCATTTTCTGCTGTTCTGCGGTTTTTCCACAGCGGAATCCACAAATAGAACTGAATTGCTGCCGCACAGGCGCAGGCAACAAAGCCTATTGTGCGGAAGGCGCCGCTGGAACCGAGCATCGGAGAGAGCGCGCTGAATAGCAGCGGTGTTAATACCCATGCTACATCAAATGACAGCAGCAGCCCGCCTGTTGCTTTTGGGTGCAGCTCCGTAGGGAGAATATCGCCGACGATGGAGAGGTGTGTTGGATAGCCCATGCCTATGCCCAGTCCGAAGAGGAGGCCGCAAATTGAAAAAAATAGTGGTGTTGAGCTGAAAGAGAGACATAAAAGGGCGAACCCCATCAATGCTCCTGCTGGTGCCGCAAGCAGAAGCCGGGGCACTTTATTCATCAGCTTGAAGCCAAGTGTGCGGATAGAGACAGCGGCAACGGAGACAGGAACCATAAACCACGATACGGACACGCTGCGGTCTACCGCCAGCATGGCCACGCAAATAGTCATACTGTCGGCGAGTGACATCAAAAACCCGGAAAGATAGAGAGTCGGTACCCCCTTTACTTTGAACAGCTGCGAATATGTTCCCCAAGCCTTTTTTCTTTTTGCCACATGATCGGTGTCTTTTATTATGTAGCTCAGGCCGAGGCATATTAGAGCCACAGCCACGGGAAGCCACATATAGAGATAATTATGCCCATGTTCCAGTATCCATTCAGAAAGGGGAATGACCGTGGCCAATGGCAGCATCGAACCAGTAGTAAAGAGGGCGAAACCTGTTCCCCTGCTCTTTTCATCCAACACCATAGATTGGTAGGCGATTGTCGCGACAATAAAGACGCTGACGCTGATACCCGATGCCGCACGGAAGAAGAGCAGCAAATAGGGTATGGATAGAGTCAAAGCCATGCCGACCGCGGAAATGGCCGCAATCATAGAGCTTGCCATCAGTGCCTTGCGGACGCCGATGCGCTCCATAGTCAGGCTTCCAAGAGGCCGGCAGACGATCATCGCCATATAGAAAATACTCAGGAACATCCCCACTTCGCTTGCGGAGGCACCGAAAGCTTCATAGAGAGGCCCGAACATAAAATATATGTTTGCAAAACAATTTATGCCGTAATAAGCAAGAAAGACCAAAAAAATCATTTAGGCAGGCCGTTCCCTTCTGCAAGCAGAGCGCAAAGAAATTCCAATGTTTTACAAACTGAAGACACGCTGGTGCATTCTGACGGCGAATGGAAATACCAGCAGTTTGGGCCGATGGATATGGCGTCAAGATCCTCTTTGCCGGAGATAAAACAGCCTACTTCCAATCCTGCGTGCAATACTGTCACAACCATATCCTCAGAAAATTTCTCTCGGAATACCCTCTGTGCTGTTTCTCTCAAAGGTGACTTAGGGTTGAATGCCCACCCGGGATATCCTGAGAAGGTCTCGTATTTTGCGCCCAATAACTCAGCCAGCAAGGATATTTTGCGCACGAGATATTCCTGTGTGGAAACAAAAGAGGCTCTGACTTCGTAAACAAAGACAGTATGACCATAAGCTAAGTATATTTCACCCATGTTATCGGAGCTTTCCACTGTCCCCGGGACGCCTCCGTTCATTTCAGAGATGCCGTTGTGAGAAAGCATAATAGCAGTGGTGATCTTATCAAAATCTTCGGGAGAAAGAGCCGTCTTATGCTGTTCTGTTTGGCTTACTGTGATAGTAAGGTTTGGCGCTGTGGCGGCATATTCTCTTGCGAAGATTTTTTCCAGACTTTTTGCCTTCTGCGTGAGTCTGTCAATATAGCATGATGGCAGAGAAAGTGTGACATCTGCGTAGCTGGGAATAGCCAAGCGGAATGTCCCGCCCTTAATTTCCGACAGCAGCATGGGGAAACTATCGCGGCATTCTGTGAGAAATCTGCCGAGCAAAACGTTGGCATTGCCGTGCCCGCGGTGGATATCTTCGCCTGAATGTCCGCCCTTGAGGCCTCTGATACTGATATTAAAAGAGGCGTAGTCCGCAGGGACATCGACAACGCTGTGCTGCCAGAAAAGTTTTACTCCTGTGCCGCCGCAGCTGCCGCTCAGCAATTCATTCTCAACCGCATGGTCAAGATTGATGAGGTACTTGGCTTTGAGCAGTGAAGCGTCAAAATTCAAAGCGCCTCCCATGTCTTCTTCTTCCGAGGTGGTGAAGAGCACTTCCAAAGCCGGGTGAGGCAGGTCCTCTGCTTCGAGAACAGCCAGAGCATAAGCCATGCCAATACCGTCGTCGGCACCGAGAGTAGTCTTACCGCCGCTGGAGAGCATGTCCCCGTCCAGCACTAAGTTAATAGGATCCTTGGAAAAATCGTGGTTTGAATCTGCTGTTTTGACACAAACCATATCCATGTGTGCCTGCAGCAAAACGGTAGGGGCGTTTTCGTATCCCAGCGATGCTGCTTTGCGTATAAAAATATTGTTGTTTTTATCCTGTATGACTTCCAGTTTGTGGTCAACAGCCCACTTGTAAAGATAATCGCTTATTTGCTTCTCTTCAAAGCTAGCTCTGGGTATAGCACTAATATTGGCAAAGTTACGGAAGACTCTGTTCTTCAGCAGCTCTTCCAGCCCGGAAAATTTGCGGTCCATAAAATCAGCCCCTTTAATAATCATGATTACTATTTCTGTTATATCAATAATAACATAACAAGAGTTTACCATGTGCATAAGGAGAAATACGCTGATATTTTGTAGGATTGTTAATATTTTGATAAAACTACGCAATTTTTTAATAGATATTTTCAGTCAAAATAGCAATACTATGCGTTGTTACAAAAGTTTCAGATCAAATTTCTGTTTAGGAGGATGACCATGCAAAAGACAAGAAAGTTTTCCATGCTAGAACCTCTCTCGCTGTTGTTTGCCTTAATACTGATTGCTGCCGTCTGCACTTATGTTTTGCCCGCAGGGCAATTTGACAGGGTAGAAAACGCTGAAACAGGCAGGATGGTAGTTGTACCGAACACATTTCATGAAATTGAACCTTCGCCTGTGACACCTTTCGGTGTATTTACATCTTTCCCAAAGGGAATGGAAGAAGCCGGATACATTATGTTCTTCCTGCTTATTATCGGCGGCGCGTTTAACGTTCTGGAGGCAACGGGGGCTGTTAATGTCGCCATGGGGTCTGCCATCAAACGAATGGCCGGACGAGAAAGCTTGATGATACCTGTACTAATGTTTATCTTCTCGCTCGGAGGCTGCTTCATCGGTATGGCTGAAGAGATGTTGGTCTTCCTACCGATGGTACTCGCCGTCTGCCTAACGATGGGCTTCGACTCGATTACGGCTGTTGCTATATGTCTTCTCGGTGCCGGTGCTGGTTTTGCCGGTACGATGACTAATCCCTTTACAATTGGCGTTGCTCAGGGAATTGCCGGACTGCCGCTCTTTTCCGGAATAGAGTACAGAGCGATAATATATGTTGTGCTGGTAACGGTTGGCATACTCTATGTTTGGCGCTACGCCAGCAAAATTAAAAAAGATCCGACAAAGAGCCCCATGTATGAAGCGGATAAGAATCTTGATTTCCGCATCGATATGGACAATATCCCCGATATGACTATCCGCCACAAGCTAGTGCTGGCTGCCTTTGCCTTGGCGATCATCGCGGTGGTCTTCGGTGTTATCAAATTAGGTTTTTACATTGAAGAGCTCGGCGCCATCTTTATTATTCTCACTGTCGTGGCCGGTATCCTAGGCGGACTCTACCCGGACGAAATAGCGCAGGAGTTTACCAAAGGCGCGTCAAACTTTGTCGGAGCTGCATTGATAGTAGGTTTTGCCAGAGTTATCGTGGTAATCCTGGATGCGGGTAATGTCATGGACACAATCATTAACGGACTTTCCTACCTTGTG
>CAZFWP010000008.1:0-33306 GCA_964522805.1 uncultured Synergistaceae bacterium
TGTTACAAGGTTTGCAGCGCCGGGGCCTGAGGTGGCCACACAGACGCCTGGTTTCTTGCCGGCGCGCGCATAGCCGTCAGCCGCATGGGCTGCTGCCTGTTCGTGGCGCATTAAAATGTGGTTGATTTTTGAATCATAGATAGCATCATAGAGGTGAATGACGGTCCCTCCGGGAATGCCGAACATAGTATCAACGCCGGAGTCTTCCAGTGCCTTTACTACCATTTGAGCCCCGTTCATTTTTGCCATAATATACTCTCTCCCTTGCAGTGGTAAAATTAATTTAACCTTATCTTTTTTGCCGCTGCCGCCTTATACATGTTGTTTACAGCGTCTATATATGCCATTACCGATGATTCGACGATATCGGTACTGCTTCCCAATCCGGATGAATTTATATCTTTATAAAAAAGGACTACGTTTGTTTCAGCTTGAGAGTCATAGCGCTCACTTACCGCCCCGAGTCGAAATCTTGCTAAGTGCGGCTCAAAGCCAAGTATTTTGATGATGGCCTTGTAAACCGCATCAACCGGTCCGTTGCCTACCGCCGCTTCGGTGCTTTCTCCGCTGTTTGACCGAAGCGTGACGCTGGCAGTCGGCTTGCACCCTGTGCCTATTTGAACGGCGAAATCTATCAATTTAAAGTGATTCTCCGGTGTGAAGGATAGCACTTTATCCAGTATCAGCGCTTCAATGTCGCTGTCTAAAACGTCTTTTTTGTTGTCGCAAAGTTCTTTAAAATAAGCGAATCCTGTTGACATCGCGTCTTCGTCTAGGGTGTAGCCTAGTAGCTCTACCTTCTCTTTGAAGGTGTTTAGCTGAGAATGTTTGCCAAGTGTAAGTTCTGCCGCAGCAGCGCCGACCGTTTCCGGCGTCATGATTTCGTAAATGGCCCTGTTGCAGAGCATCGATTGACGGTGTATTTCCGGCTCATGGATAAAGGCGTTTTCCCCGACTATTGCTTTGTTGGGCTGCACCATTACGCCTATTAGCCGCGAAACGAGTCTGCTTGTGCTGTATAGCCTCTCTGTCTCTACTGCCGTTTTTACCTTGTAGAGGTCAAATCTGGTCTCAAGAGCCATGATAATCTCTTCCATTGCCGCATTGCCGGCGCGTTCTCCCAAACCGTTTACCGTGCACTCTACTTGGCGGACTCCTGCCTTTATTGCAGCAAGAGAGTTAGCCACTGCCAGTCCTAAGTCGTTGTGGCAGTGAACAGACCATATTACATTTTTCGGCGCGTTTGTACCTTCTATTATCGCTTTGACGAAGGAATTAAATTCTTCCGGCTGCGCGTAGCCGACTGTGTCGGGAATGTTGAGCGTAGTGGCTCCGCATTCGGCCGCCGTTTTAAAAACTTCTATCAGGAAAGATAGCTCAGAACGGCTGGCGTCTTCCGCCGAAAATTCGACATCTTCCACAAGGGAGCGAGCTAAAGTCACTGCGGAGCGGACTTTTGACAGGACGGTGCTCTTGTCCAGTTTCAACTTATATTCCATATGTATTGGGCTTGCAGCAATGTACACATGGATACGGGGGTGTTCTGCCGGAGCTAAGGATTCTGCTGCACTGATAATCTCCTCTCTGTCTGTGGTAGCCAAAGCGGCGATTACAGGCCCTTTAACCTCCAAGGCGATAGCGCGGACGGATTCAAAATCTCCCGGAGAGGCAGAAGGGGAGCCTGCTTCGATAACATCAACGCCAAGCCTGGCCAACTGCCGCGCTATCTGAAGTTTTTCCTCTTTTGCGAGATTTATATGAGCTGCCTGTTCTCCATCTCTGAGAGTAGTATCAAAAATCCGCACACGGTCGATCATTACTATGTCCCCCTTGCAGTTTCCTGTTTTCTTGTCTGTAATAACGGAGCAGAGCTAATGTTCTGCGGTACTTGTGCAGCATATGATGATTTTTAGCTGCCGTAATCGTCCGCCTTACATCAGCACCTGCCCCGCAATCTTTCAACTAAGCTTGCTCTCTGCTAGAATTTGGGGACTTCTTTCTGTTCCATCCACGGCATCATCTTGCGGAGCTCTTTGCCTACGGCTTCACAGGGGGCTTCCTGAGCCGCCTTGCCCCACTTCTTCATTCTCGGACGTCCTGTCTGGTTTTCAAGTATCCATTCACGCGCGAAGGTGCCGTCCTGTATCTCTTTGAGAATCTGCTTCATCGCCTTGCGTGATTCTTCGCCGATAACACGAGGTCCTGCGGTCATGTCGCCGAATTTGGCCGTGTCGCTGACGGAGTACCTCATCCAGCTTAGTCCGCCTTCAAAGATCATATCCACAATCAGCTTCATCTCATTGATGCATTCAAAATAAGCCATCTCCGGCTGGTATCCGGCTTCAACAAGGGTCTGGAATCCGGCCTGCATCAGTTCGCTGACGCCGCCGCAAAGTACTGTCTGTTCTCCGAAGAGGTCTGTCTCTGTCTCTTCGCGGAAACTTGTCTCAATTACTCCCGCTCTGCCGCCGCCGATGGCTGAGGCGTATGCTAAAGCGAAATCTTTGGCTTTGCCGCTGGCGTCCTGGTAGATAGCGATAAGGCAGGGAACGCCTTTGCCCTCTTTATACATGTGGCGGACCATGTGTCCCGGTCCCTTAGGTGCGACCATGAAGACGTCGTGTGAGGGGGGAGGAGTTATCTGTCCAAAGTGTACGGCAAATCCATGAGCAAAAAGCAACTTCGCATCAGGCTTCATGTTGGGGAGAACTTCATTATTAAAAGTGGCCGCCTGGAGGTGGTCGGGAAGCAGGAACATCATCATGTCTGCCTGTTTTGCTGCCTCCGCGACGGTAAAGACGGAGAATCCGTCTTTTTCCGCTACGGCTCTGGATTTGCTCCCCTGCTGGAGGGCTATTACCACGTTGGCGCCGCTGTCACGAAGGTTTTGCGCGTGAGCGTGTCCCTGACTTCCATAGCCAATGATGGCGATTGTTTTACCATTAAGAAGATTAAGGTCTGCATCACGGTCATAATATACTTTTGCCATTACAAAAACACTCCTTTGCCCAATGAGGGCTTGCTAATTTATATATGCGTAAGTCTCTAACGGAGGCCTATCCATAAACAAAACTGAGGTGAAGATTGATTAGTGTTTTTCGGTGTTCATAAAACCTGCTCTTGAAAGAGCCACCTGTCCCGATGCCACTGTTTCTAAAATTCCGTATGGTTTAAAGGCTTCCATGCAAGCTTCAAGCTTCCCCTGATCTCCGGTAACTTCCATAGTGATAGCTTCAGCCCCAAGGTCTACGACTCTGCATCTAAAAATTTCCGCCGTTTGCAGCACGTGTGGGCGCATTTCCAGAGGAGCCTTGACCTTAACCAGAGAAAGCCATCTTTCCACAAACTTGCCTTCTTTTGTAAGGTTGCGTACCTCGATGACCTCTATAAGCTTTTCCAATTGCTTGCGTATCTGCTCATAGACGCTTTCTTCTCCTTCAATGACGATAGTGAAGCGTGAGATGCCCTCTCTGTTTGTGCGCCCTACGCTAAGACTTTCGATGTTGTAGCCTCTTCTGTAGATAAGTCCCGCTATCCTCATAAGCACGCCCGGATTGTCTTCTGACAGAATGCTGAAAGTGCTCTTCATTTTAAAACCCCTCTTCGTATAATCGTCATAATCACCAAAAAAAAAGACCGAAACCCGTGTGGGTTCCGGTCCGAAAGTAACACGGCAATTAAGCGCCGGCCATCTCGGGGGACCCACCGCTGCTAATAATAACGACGACTACGAGTACTATGTTGAAAAAACCTACTATAGAATTAATATTCGTCATTACTGTCCCACCCTCCATGGCGATGCCATTTTCTCTGCTTAAGATTACATTGGTGGAGATACTACTAGCAAGACCCGGAAATGTCAACAACTTTAAAGACATTCCTTTGTAAAAAACATAAAATTACGTTGGTGAATAGTAACTATAAAGGATAAAAATGCTATGATTATAATGTATAATTAAAAATCTATTTAATAATAAAAGGCTATTTTGTAAATATTACTATTGTTTAATGTTTTTGAGATAAGCGATTTATGTGTGGGAATTAAAGTAAATAAATTCTTGATGCAAAGGATAATATGTAATAAACTTGCAATGTTGTTGCAAGGAAAGGAGAAAGCTCATGAATGCCGAAAAGATACTAAACTCTGCCGGACTTAGGTCCACAAAACAGAGAAAAGTTGTGCTTGATCTGTTGGTCGCCAAGGGAGAGCCCCTTTCCCACAGTGAGATATCTTCAATGCTTACGGAACCTCTTGATAGAGTTACACTCTATCGAACATTGCAGACTCTCAGAACGTCGGCGATCGTTCATCAAGTTCAGGGGCTTGACGGAGTTTGGCGTTTTTGCGCCCATGATATTGATTCCGCAAGTTGTCCTGGGGATCATCCGCATTTTCTTTGTCTTTACTGCGGCAAAATGTTCTGTCTCACAGACCAGAAGATGCCGAGAGTAGAGGTTCCTCACGGAATGACTGTCGAAGGCAAACAGATGGTTGTATATGGTTGCTGTGCAAATTGCGCACCTGCGGAAAAATAAAGGAGTGAGCCGATGAAAATAACTTCGATACCGCTTGAGGAAGCGGTGGGGCGTCCTCTTGCCCACGACCTTACCCAGATAGATGCGAAAAATCATAAAAAATCAGCGCGCTTTAAAAAAGGACAAGTTATTACCATGGAGGATATTCCCACACTGAGAGACATGGGCAGGGAAAACCTTTCGGTAATGGAAATGTCACCGGGCGATGTGCATGAGGATGATGCTGCCTTAGCGCTTGGAGAAGTTCTTTGCGGCGAAAATCTACGCCTTACCCAGCCCGAGGAAGGTCGCTGTAATTTGGTGGCGGAAAAATCGGGGCTTTTGTGCTATCTAGCGGAAACGGTAAATAGGGTCAACCAGGACCCGGACTGGGTGCTTTCTGCTCTGGCGCCGCATCGTCCTGTCCTTGCCGGGCAGGTCGTGGCCGGATTTCGAATTCGTCCTTTAGTGTTGGAGGATTACCGTGTAGAGCGCGCAGTGGCAGCTGTACGCGGCAGTAAACCGTTTAAAATTTTGCCATTTTTGGATTTAAGGGTGGGGCTTGTCACCACAGGAAAAGAGCTCTTTGACAACCGTGTCGAAGACGCCTTCAGACCCAAGCTTGATGAAAAATTGGGACGCCTCAGCGGTACGGTTATGGGGCAGCGTTACTCGCGTGACACGGTGGAAGAAATTTCCGCCGCGATCACGAACTTTCTTAACGAAGGGGCCAAAGTTATTATTTGTACCGGCGGTATGAGTGTCGACGCCGATGACAAAACGCCCGGCGCCATACGCTCCGTATGCCGGAAAATATCGTTTCAGGGAACGCCGGCTCTTCCGGGAGCGATGCTGATGCTCGGTTGGGCCAAATCTCCAGCAGATGGGGAAGACGTGGCGGTTATCGGTGCGCCGGCCTGCGTGGCTTTTGACGACAGAACGGCTCTCGATAAGCTGCTTCCTTTTGTTTTTGCAGGAATAGAACCGGGGGATTTTGTGAGGCGCTGGGGCGTCGGCGGGTTGTGTGAGCACTGCCCGGTGTGCCGCTATCCCAGCTGCTCCTTTGCCGCCGGATCGTAGAGGGCAGACGAGAGGAAAATATTCGACAACAAAAGGGAGAAAGACGATGAACAGAGAACTGTTGCATTTAATAGATGAAGAGACTCAAGCCGGCTGCTGCGGTGTGCTTTGCACTGTTACAGAAGAATCAGGTTCTACTCCGCGGAGCCGAGGTGCTTCTATGTGGGTGCGCGTCGATGGCTCGATTGAAGGAACTATTGGCGGCGGGCTGGTGGAATATGAAGCGATAGAGCGGGCGCGCGAACTGTTGGCATCAGGAGAGCCTTACATGACTTGGAGAAGGATGCTCAATGAGGAGCACGGAATGGCTTGCGGCGGCAATGTTACCGTCTACATGGAGGTAATAGGCCGCGAGGATGATTTGGTGATTTTTGGAGCGGGACATGTTGGTAAAGCAGTGGCAAGGCTGGGAGCCTTTGCCGGTTTTAATGTGACGGTTTGGGACGAACGTGAGGATTTCGCCAATAAGGAAGAAATACCATACGCCGCTACTGTATGCTGTCCCATCGATAAAATTTATGAAAATGGTATTAATCTGCATGAGCGAAGCTACGTGGTCATAATGACCAGAGGGCACTCCCTTGATGCTGAGGCTGTCGCCATTACAGATAACAAGCCGGGAGCGTACTATGGAATGATCGGTTCGCGAGGCAAAATAGCCGCAGTGCGTAAAATGCTGCTGCAAAGAGGTGTCACTCAAGAGCACCTAGACAGGCTGCACCAGCCTATCGGACTTCCCATTAAAGCGGAGACCCCGGAGGAAATAGCCGTCTCTGTGATGGCGGAAATAATCGCTGTAAAACGAGGAGGAGATCTTGCGGCATTGCGCGGTGCCTTGGAGCGCAGATAGGAAGATACACCTTAGAGCGGAATTAAAAATAAATTAAAGATGGCGGCTTCATTTAAGTAAGCCGCCATCTTTGAGTTCTTTTAGTTAATGACGTTCTCGTGGCCGCAGCCGGCAAAATAGTGCAGATTCATCTGACGCGAGAGGAATTCGAGCAGCTTCATGCCGCCGACGCTGTTGCCTCTGTGGTCAAGAGAGGGACCGTAAACGGCGATTCCCATGTTTTTCTCCACAGTGGAAAGTATGCCTCCGCCGACACCGCTTTTTGAGGGGATCCCCACACGGATGGCAAACTCACCAGAGCCATCGTACATGCCGCAGGTAAGCATGAAAGTCTTCACAATTCTAACAATCCAACTTTCAATCAGCCTTTCTCCTGTAAGCGGATTAACGCCGTTATTGGCGAGTATCATGGCGTAATGGGCAAGGTTTTCTGTCGTCACGTCCATGGAGCACATACGAAAATAGACGTCGAGAAGCTCCTCTACATCTTGCTCAATAATATTTTCGCTCTTCATCCAATAGGCCATCGAACGATTTCTCATCCCTGCCTTCTTTTCAGATAAAAAGACCGCTTCGTTCAGCTTAATCTCTTCACTGCCGCAAAGCAGTTTTGCCAGCGCCAATATTTGGGCGAAGGGGTCATCACCCTTGATGCAGCCTGTAGCGGCAATGGCTCCGGCGTTAATCATCGGGTTTAATGGTCGTGCGTCTCTGGTTTCGAGTTTGACAATGGAGTTGAAAGAGTCTCCCGTGGGCTCAAGCCCCACTTTGCTGAAAACCGCATCGTAGCCGCTTGTCTGAAGAGCAAGTATAAGAGCAATGGTTTTGGATATGCTTTGAATGGTAAAGGGTTCCTGCCAGCCTCCGGAGTGGAAGCATTTGCCGTCAATTGTCATAATGCAGGCTCCGAGGTTTTCTGGGCTGGCCTTTGAAAGTTCCGGAATATAAGTTGCCACTTTGCCCTCATGCAAAAATCCCTTAGCGTAAGCTAAAGCCTCGTCCAAAACATGCTGAATCATAACACTTGCCCCTTTCAGGCGCGCTGTGCGCAAATTTCTGTTTTTTGTATGTTTTTTGCCTTAATTTTGTTAATCTTAGAAATCGGCGCCGTCGGACATCTTAAACATCTCGTTGTAAGTCCCCGGCATTTGCAGCTTTTTGCGCAGCTGAATTCGAGGCATCTCCACAACGACAATGCCAGAGGCTTTATCCACATGGTAGTGTTTAGCGTCTTCTTCATGGTCGTAGCCGATAGATGTTCCCGGCGGAATGACGTTGTGAGCGTCCACTATCACGCGGCGCAGGCGGCAGTTTTCGCCTATTTCCACGTTTTGACCGATGATGCACTCTTCCACAACCGAGCCTGATTTGATAACGCAATTGCGCGACAAAACACTTTTGCGCACATAGGCGCCAAGTATACGGCTGGCCTCGGCACGCAAGCAGGCATCAACAGAGCAGGAATGGTTATCGGCGGGATAGGTGAATCCCGGAGGATCTGAATATGAGACTGTCCTTATGGGCCATTGGGAGTTGTAGAGGCTGAGGTCTGATGGGTGCTTGAGCAAATCCATGTGAGCTTCCCAATAGGCTTTTATGCTGCCGACGTCTTTCCAGTAGGGCTTGTCGTCCCCTCCGGGCAAGACATTGGTGGAGAAGTCATAAGCCATTAATTTATGTGTCTTAAATAGTTTAGGGAGAATATCCCGTCCGAAATCGTGGCTGCTCTCTTTGCACTCATTATCGGATATTACCGACTCTTCGAGAATTTCACGTTCGAAAATATAGTTTCCCATAGAGACAAAACTAAATCCGGGACGTCCAGGTATTTCCGGAGGTACCGTAGGTTTTTCGACAAAATCGATGATGCGTCCGCTTTCGTCAGTGGCAATGCAGCCGAACTGGTTAGCCTCGGCAGAGGGAACTACGTAAGCCGCTACTGTGATGTCGGCCTTTGTTTCCACGTGGTATTGAAGCATCTGTTCTACGTCCATTTTGTAGACATGGTCTGCCGCGAAAATGCATATTCTATCGGCATTAAAGAGGGTCACTAGGTGCATGTTCTGAAAAATAGCGTCAGCCGTGCCCTCATACCAGCGCTCGCCGTCCCACATTTGTGCGGGAACGACATTGACAAAAAAATCACGTCCTCGAAGAGCACCGCCAAACTGCCAGCCTTTGCCGATGTGTTCGTGCAGAGACTGACTTTTAAATTGTATTAAACAGTAAATTGAGAAAAGTCCGCTGTTTACTAAATTTGAAAGAGCAAAGTCGATTATTCTGTACTTAGCGCCGAAGGGCACTGCCGGTTTTGCTCTGTATCTTGTCAGAGGCATCAGACGCTCGCCTTTGCCTCCCGCTAGAACCATACCTAAAACCCTGCCGTATTTACCGTGGATCATAATGTATGCCCCCTTTAAAGACGGTGCGTAACCGTTTTTGAAAAACAGGACTGACATTGATGCTGGTGGAACCCGATGCTTTTACCTATTATAGCAGTGTAACGCGGCAAAGCTAGTCTGACAGCATCACACTGTGGTAAAGATCGGCGTATGCCTTAGCGGAAGCGTCCCAGGAAAAATCGCTCCTCATTGCGTTTGCGACAATTCTCTCCCATAGCTCAGGTACTTTCTTTGCGGATAGAGCGCGTCTTAGTGCCTTCCTGAACTCTTCGATGCTATATTCGGAGAAGAGGAAGCCTGTTCCGTCAGCAGATCCGTCAGCGTCAATAATGGTGTCTGCCAATCCGCCTGTGGCTCGGGCTACGGGGATGGTGCCGTATTTAAAGGCTATTAGCTGCGAGATTCCGCACGGTTCAAAAAGTGACGGCATAATAAGAATATCGCCTCCGGCATAAGCCAGATGAGCCTTTTTTTCGCTGAATTCAAGTATTGCATGGACTGACCCAGGATAGCCCTGGGCGAAATCCTGAACTTTACGATTGTAAAGCTCGCTGCCTGAGCCGATGATTACGGCTTTAAAGCTGTCGGGTAACAAGCTGTCCAACCCTTCAAGCATTATATCAATGCCCTTCTGTTCTGTCAGTCTGCCGACAAAAATTACAATCGGTCTCTCGTCCTCTGCCCAGCCGCATTCGTCAAGAAGCGCCTTTCGGCAGATCTCTTTGCCCTTCATATTGGCGGGAAAGTAGCGTGATGGCAGCATTGGGTCGATGGCCGGGTTCCACACGTCATAATCCACGCCGTTAATAATGCCGCGCAGTTTACTCTTATGCGAAGAGACGACGCCGTCAAGGCCGAAGCCGCCGTTTGGTGTTTGGATATCCCATGAGTAACTCGGGCTGACGGTAGTAATCGCTTCAGCTGTCAGCAGAGCACCCTTCATGAAGTTGAGCTGTCCGTAAAATTCCATGCTGTTCATGTCCAATGATGAAAAAGCCGCTGGCGAAAAGCCCCAGCCGTTTATGGCGGTATGGTCAAAAAGTCCTTGGTGCGCTAAGTTGTGTATGGTGAATACCGTATCATAATCGCCGTTAAATGATGAATAGTACCGGTGCCAGCGTAAAGCGGCGGGCAGCGCCGCTGTAGTCCAGTCATGAGCGTGGAGGAACTGTGGTTTCCAGCCTGTCACCGAGGGAAGTTCAAATGGGGCGAAGGACAAAAAGAGGAAGGGGAGTGCGCTTAAAGCGTTAATATTTTCCGGATAAATATCAGCGTCGTTAAACAACTCCGGCTGGTCCAGCAAATAGAGATGCAGCCCGTTGACAAAGGCTTCATATACTTGCGCATTCCATGCTCGCCAATTAAGGGCGACGCTTATTTGTCCCAAAGGCGAGGGGTTAAGAGAACCTAAAGCGTTGGCTTTTTCAAGCACTCCAGGCCAGGCGGGAAGCAGCACTCTTGCGTCAATATCATGCTTGTGCAATGCTTTGGGCAGAGCCCCTACAACATCGCCGAGCCCTCCTTTTTTTGCCAAAGGAGCGCATTCAGGTGCGGTATGCAGAACTTTCATAGAAAAAGATTTCGGTGCCATCATCATTAATGCCCCCTAAATACAGTTCCGTAAGCCTTTTCACAGTACTCCTTAACCACCCGGTGAGTATTAAAATAACTGGCGTTTACCGCTATTGCCGTTTTCATCATACGAATCCATTTGGGTCTGTCCATATAGTACGCAGGAATAATCTTTTCTTCTAGCTTATCGTATAGGCTGTTTGCGTCATTCCCGCCATAATCCTCGTTAGTGTCGTTTTCTTTAGGCTCTGGGCCTATACCCCAGCCTGTTTTGTCTTCAATGCAGCCCTCAATCCACCAGCCGTCGAGAACGGAAAAGTTCATCACGCCGTTATGTACGCACTTCATACCGCTTGTTCCTGACGCTTCACGCGGGCGTATGGGGGTGTTCAGCCACAAATCAACGCCTGAGGTAATAAGTTTTGCCGGTCCCATATTATAGTTTTCCAAAAAGACT
Source organism: uncultured Synergistaceae bacterium (assembly GCA_964522805.1). Taxonomy (GTDB): domain Bacteria; phylum Synergistota; class Synergistia; order Synergistales; family Synergistaceae; genus CAZBYL01. The sequence goes on from CAZFWP010000008.1 coordinate 10,877, forward strand.
ATTGGCAGTTCCTTGCCGGTCTCTGCGGCTAGGCGGCAAATTTTTTGCAGAATATCCTTGCCCGGCTCATCATGGGGGTGGGCTTTGCCTGAAAAGATGAACTGTATCTTTCCCGCACCGATCTCAAGAAGGCGCTTTATGTCGGAAAAAACCAAATCGGCCCGCTTATATGTGGCAGCGCGTCTGGCAAACCCTATGGTCAAAATATCCGGGCTGAGTTCCCGTCCCGTCTCCTCCAGTACAAGAGCTAAAAGTTTCATCTTGGCTGCCTGATGAGCTTTCCATATCTCCGCATCGGGAATATGGAAAGCCTGCATTAAACGTGAAGGGTCGTTGCGCCAGCCACGGGCGTACTCGTCGTAAAGTTTGGCAAATCCGGGCGAGGTCCAAGTGGCTGAGTGCACGCCGTTTGTCACCCAGTCGATAGAATCATCGGCGAACATGGAGCGGCTTACTTGCGCGTGTTTACGGGAGACACCGTTGACATAGCGGCTGAACTTGAGCGCCAAATCGGTCATAGAAAGTCCGCTGCCGCCAATTATCCGCCGCAAAGTACCGACAAAATTGGAATCAAGAACTTCATCTATCAAATTGTAGGAAAAAAAGTCATGCCCTGCGGCGACAGGCGTATGAGTAGTGAAAATTACCTTATTGCGTATTTTCTCAATATCTTCATAGCCCTGTTCCCGCAGCAGTTCGAGAGTGATGAAACCCGCATGTCCCTCGTTGAGGTGGAAGGTGTCAATGTTGCGGAACCCCATATCACGCAACAGCCTCAAACCGCCGATACCAAGAATCAGTTCTTGACAGAGGCGGTACTTATTGTCACCGCCGTATAGCTCCGCCGTTAAAGCCCTGTCTTCAGGAGTGTTTTCCGGTAAATCTGTGTCCAAAAAGAATATTGGCAGCGGATGACCGGAAATACCGGTGAGAATCAAAGACCAGACCCCCACAGTCACGTTGCGTTTATTCATGGCGATGGTGATTTTGTTGGGGAGCAGAGAGAGGAAGGCTTCGGGGCTCCAGTCCACCGGGCGCTCTTCCTGGCGAAAATCTTTGCCGACTTTCTGGGCGAAATAGCCTTTCTTATACAGCAGCGTAATTCCGACCATCGGTACTCCTAAGTCGGAAGCACTCTTTAAAATATCTCCCGCAAGTACGCCTAGCCCGCCGGAGTATGTTGGTATATCAGGTGTCAGCCCAATCTCCATCGAGAAGTATGCCACGTTACGTAACGCGGGGTCTCGCTCCAATGTATAAAGAAGTGATTGCGCCAGATTGCCGCCGTAATTCATAACTGCCATGCTGCTTCCTCCTTCGCGGACTTTGTCTTTTTCGATTATACTCTCGCGGACATCGTTATTTTGATAATTCACCGCACCTATGTCAAAAGATTCTAATCGCGCAAACTCTCTTCGTGCGATTACTGCGGCGCTCTTGGCTGCGCCGCTATTGCCGTGGGCTAGGTCAAGGTCTTTAAGCAATGACGTCAGCAAATCCTCTCCAGAGACTGAGAAACAAAGCTCCGCCGCACGGACGGCGCAGGCGATAGCATGTTTTGTCTCCACTCCGCTGATATCGTTAAAAAACCACGCGCAGGAAGTGTACATAAACATTCCCAACCTCTGTGCTTCTAAAAGCGTCAGTATGTCACGGCGCGTATCATTGGCCGCTGCCGCCAAGTTTTTCGCGGCAAAACGCTCTCTGCTGTCCGCCTCGTCGTTTTGAGAAAACCATAAGGAGACAGAATCGTTGCGGAGCTTCCATGGGTCACACTCTAAGCGGCAGCGCTCTTCATATATAAAATCCATCCTTTGGCGAAGATTATCAAACGCTGTGCGCAGCGGCGCTCGCCACTGCTGATTCCAAGAAGGAATCCCTCCTGTGTGGCAGCCGCAGTCACTGCGCCACCGTTCCACTCCGTGAATGCATGACCAAGAACTATTCTCGGCAAGCACGCACCTATTTACTGGAGGGTGTTTTTCAATAAACTCGCCGATATCCGGCAAAGAAACATCACTGTTGGCGTTCAAAAGGGTAAATAGCCGTGCTAAAGCCATCTCACCAAACTTATGATGGTGTCCGAAAGTTTCTCCGTCCACCGCTACGGCCATCAGCCTGTCCTCTCCGTGCCGTGCCGCGCGCAGCAGTCGTTCGCAAAAAAGGTCCGCATTATCCAACAATCCGCCGAAGGCGATATCATGGGCGATAGCGCCGTCATAAAAGACAATGGAGATTGACCTGCCGGAAGGGAGTTCGCACCTATAGGGGAGGGTTACATCAAGCCCATATCCGTTGGGAGTCTGTCTGGTTCCCTCCACGGTAACTACGGCACGGCACTGTCTTGGTGCTAATATAGTAAAAAGAATTCCCTCCTGAGAGAGAATCTCCAAAGTGTTTAAGTCAACGGCTGTTTCCGGCAGCCACATACCTTTAGGCTTTCGTTTGAAACGGTATTCAAAATCTTTTATACCCCAAATAATCTGCGTTCTCTTGTCGCGCTCGGATGCCAAGGGCATGATTATGTGGTTGTAACATTGGGCAATAGCCTTTTTGCCGGAGGAAATGATGAGTGAGTTGAGATGGCTCTCATAATGCTCTATCCAGCGGTGGAGAGTCGGTCCCATATTAAAGCTCAAATAAGCGTATGCATTTATCCTCTCCGCTATCCTGCCGTCGGGAGCCAAAAGCCTAGCCTCACTGACAGGGAGGTAACATTCGCTGCATATCCTCTCGTTCCAATCATGAAAAGGTGCAGATGTCGGGTCTGGAGGAATCAGTCCTGTGAGAGGATCCTCTCTCGGCGGCTGATAGAAGTGACCATGTATGGCGACATTCAACAAATGATTCCACTCCCCGCTTAAAATTACCCCGATGTTACTGACATGAGGGCACAATCAGATTATACTATGTGAAACAGTTGTAAAAGCATAAAATTACCCAAAGGAGAGAGTTGCAATGCTGGAAGATTTGTCAGCACATGTTCTTGATATCGCGGAAAACAGCGTAAGAGCGGGCGGCACAGAAGTAAAAATTACTATTGACGAAGATATTGCCGGCAATAAGCTTCTATTCTCCGTTGAAGATAATGGAAAAGGAATGACAGAAGAATTTGTCGCCAAAGTGACCGACCCATTTACAACAACCAGAACTACTCGCAGAGTAGGTATGGGGCTGCCCTTTCTCAAACAGTCAGCAGAACTTTGCGGCGGCGGTCTTGAGATAAAATCAAAAGTAGGCGTGGGAACCAAGACAACAGCCGTTTTTGCTTATAACAATGTTGACAGGCCTCCATTGGGAGATATGCCCGCCACGATAATGACCCTGATTATGGGTTCTCCGGAGATACATTGGACGTATCTGCACAAAACCAATAAAGGCGAGTTTATGCTGGACCTTGATGAAATAGTATCTGCTCTTGACGGTGACAGAGAGTTGCTGCGCACCGCAGATGTCGGACTGTGGCTTAAAGAGCACGTAAAAGAGGGGCTTGCGGAGGCGGGATGGAGCGGAATCTGAAAAAAACAGAGGCATAGACTGCTATGCAGCGGACTACGCCCTTGTATTTTTCTTCTTCAAAGATATAATAAATATATAGAGAACATTGAGAATCGACCCTGCGGAGCTCGTGGAATACGAAATGTGTCTTGAGCCAACAACAAATCCCGGCAGAATCTTATTCCGTCAGCGGCGGAGACTTTTTACGGTCGACCAGGTTAGACGGAGCAGATTCCAATCCTACTGTGTTAGGAGCGGGTCAAGACCATTCGTACACGGCTCATGCGGGGTTTTTTATCACCTTCATAATTAAAGACATATAAGTGATTAAAAGATCACAGATTAGGAGCAATATTAAGATGAGTATAGAAAAACCTTTCTGGCATCCATCGATAGCGTCCGCCTTCCTCTTTGACTGGGACGGAGTGGTAGCGGAGACAAAACTTGACTTTACCGCTGTAAGAGAGCGTTACTACGGCGGCAGAAGAGCGATGCTGCTGGAAGAGGCTTCTACTCTCGCTCCGTCTGATAAAGAGGCTCTGATGAAAGACCTTTGCGCTCTTGAAATGGAAGGCGCAGAAAAAGCTGTTGCTGTTCCCGGTGCTCTCGAACTCATAGAGAGGCTCAAATCACAAAATATCCCTATTGCTATTGTTTCCCGCAACTGTGCGGAGTCCATCGAGCTGGCAGCTAAAAACATCGGACTGCAATTACCTGAAAATGTCTGGAACAGAGATAACTCACAATGGATAAAGCCAGACCCTCGCTCGCTGCTTCATGCTGCTTCCGTGCTTGGGGTTCAGCCTCACGACTGTGTGTTTATCGGTGACTTCATTTACGATATCCAATGCGCCAGACGTGCAGGAATGCGTTCTGTGCTGGTGCAGCGGGACGAGCCTGAATGGAACGTCTGGACGGACGTCTCATACAGCAAGCTCACTGACCTCATTGAAGGCCTTGATGATCCCAAACCTATAGTCCCTTGGGAATACCGTGAAATACACAACAAACGCGGAGACAAATGGATTAACGGCGCCCATAGACTTTCACTGCTGGTTCCAGAATCGACATCTCCGACTTTGGACTGCTGGCTTGCCAGAGCTGCGGCTCTTTGCGTATCGGAAATACAAATCGCTCCTGATATTATCTTCTCTCCTACGGATTGGAAGCTTAACCAATCCTTCGAACAATCAGCGATGGGACGCCCGCTTCTCGAAGTGGCGAAAGAATTTTTAGCTCCTCGCTACCCGATGGTAAAAGTCACAGCAGAAAACGAAAATGGCCTCAAGGCTCCTAAAAACTCACTAGACCTTACGAGGTTCATTGAACGAAAGATATTCTAAAAAATGAAAGATAACAGCCTCTTCGCCGCCGAGGACAGCTTTTCTGCCCGCAACGGCTACGAAACGCCGCTTGCCGAAAGGATGCGCCCGCGCTCTTTGGACGAATACACCGGGCAAGAACATATCCTGGGAGATGGCAAACCGCTGCGTGTTATGCTGCTTGGCGGTAAAGTTCCCAGCTGCATCTTGTATGGCCCGCCGGGTGTAGGCAAAACGACCTTAGTGCGCCTCATGTCCGGCGTCACAGGGCGTGAGCTTTTGGAAATCAACGCAGTCAGCGCCAAAGTGGAGACGCTGCGTGACCTTGTGGCCCGCGCTAAAGAACTAAAACGCCTATCGGGCAGATCCGCCATTGCCTTTGTAGACGAAATCTACCACTTCAACTCCAAACAACAAAACGTCCTCCTGCCCTATGTAGAGACCGGAGAAATTGTCCTTGTCGGCACCACAACCGAAAACCCGTGGTTTGAAATCAACAAAACATTGCTCTCTCGAATGGTGGTATACACCCTCAAGCCGCTTACCGAATCGGACCTCTTCACCCTGCTCAAAAGGGCGATGTCCGATAGCGAACGAGGGCTGGGAATGCTGGAAGTCGAAGCCTCTGAGGGTGTGCTCAAAAAAATCGCCGCTCTTGCCGGAGGAGACGCCAGACAATCTCTAACCAGACTGGAAGCCGCTGTCTCATCAGTGGCGCTAGGCGGCGGACACCTGCTTACAGAAGAAATCGTCGCAGAAAGCACAGGCATGGCGACCCAGCGGTATGACCGCGCTTCAAACGACCACTATGCCGTCATCTCCGCACTCATAAAAAGTATTCGCGGCTCAGACCCCGACGCTGCTGTCTACTGGCTTGCGAGAATGCTTACAGGCGGTGATGACCTGCGCTTTATCTGCCGCAGACTCTGCATTTCCGCAGCAGAAGATATTGGCTTGGCAGACCCTTTGGCACTGGTCATCGCTCAAAATGCTTCTGCGGCCGTAGACAGGGTGGGAATGCCCGAAGCGGAAATAATCCTTGCGGAAACTGTGGTCTACCTGGCGGCAGCACCCAAAAGCAACAGCTCCTATCTGGCCATAAAGGCAGCGTCACAAGCTGTAGCTGACGGAGACTTGATGGAAGTCCCATACCACCTCCGCAATGACGGCGAAGGATACATTTACCCGCACGACGCTCCCTCACACTGGGTTCCCCAAGCATACCTTCCGGAAGTCAGAAGATTCTACAAGCCGGGAAAACTCGGAGCGGAAGCCAGAATGAAAGAGCGCCTGAAAAATTTCTGGAAACGATTCTCCGATGAAGAGCCAACCGCCTAAAAGAGCTCGAAGTTCTGTACTAGCACTCTCTTAGTTTCTCATCCTCGTCAACCTTCAAAGACAAAATATATAGAACATCGGAAAGCCTGTTAAGAAACATATAGGCTTTTTCTTCAATCTTCCCCTCTCTGAAAAGAGGTGTAGCCGTTCTCTCGGCTCTCCTGGCAATGGTTCTTGCCAGATGCAGAGCTGCTCCGCACTGACTGTCGCCGGGGCGGACAAACATATTTGCCTCTCCGATACTTTCCGTAATGCGCGAAGTCATATTCTCCAAAATCTGCGGGTCCGGTGTAGGATAATCCGCCATAGCGAAATAAGCCATCGTGCCGAAAAGATAATCCTCAATAAAAAAAATATCTTCGGAAATCTTATCTGACTTACAGAAAGAGCGCGCTAAACCAAGCGCCGCCTGGCACTCATCAAGAGTTCCATAAAGGCAGACTCGAACATCGTCCTTGGCTATTCTCTCTCCTGTAGCCAAGGACGTTGTTCCCTTGTCGCCGCCTTTGGTTGTGATCACAAAATGTGCCATACCTGCCTCCTACTCCTCGCAGCCGCAATAACAGCTGCAATTATGTTCATGATGCTCTCTGCCGCCGCTGCAAGAACAGGAGTCATGGTCTCCCGAGCAGCCGCAATCTCCATGACCGCGCGCTTTAAAAGCGATAAACAAAGTTGTCTCGATAAAAAACGATTCAGGCAGAGCCTGATGCTCCGCGCCCTCAATATTCTTAAGAGTACGGCAGGGAAACTCCGTTCCTTCCGGTGTCACACAACTGTTGCAGGCCGAAAAATCCAGCTCCAGCCCAAGGATATTTTCTATCGGTGTTTCACTTATTCCTAATTCCTCGGAAGAAACTGTGACCATATTCGCCATCATTAAAGTGTCTTGAGATATCTCGTCCATAACAGCGCGGCGCAGCTTAATAGCCATTTCCATAGCCTCAAGCTTTGACGCCATCTTCTCTGCGAAAGAGGCAAGATTATCCCAAGTTTCCTTCCAAGGTTTAGCTTCGATATCCTTGACGGTATAATGCGAAAAAATAATAGTATGCAAAACATTCACCTCGAATAATAATTATGCTCCTTATATAGCTCTCATGTTACCGCAATATACTCTAAATTATAAGATGGGGAGAAAAGACACTGCTAATTTTACATCTCATAAAAAAGTGATGTTGCAGAGAAAACTCAAAGATGGTATAGTAATCCACGCTTAAGCTATCTTATTTGCCGGGGTGGCGGAATGGCAGACGCAGCGGATTCAAAATCCGCCGGGGTAACACCCGTGGGGGTTCGACCCCCCCTCCCGGCACCAACTTCCCTAATTCACTCAAATCAAGCTCTTTAAACGATAATAATATACTTGCTCATAGACAGGATTATTCATTATCCTTAAGTACTTCTTCTGTTCCTTTGCAGGCATACTAATATGAGTAAAGTTAAAGAACTTAACCGACACGCAGCCGGCGGCGTCAGTCTTAATATTTTGCGATCTAGCGGCGTTGTGGGCAAAAAACAGTGCTGACTGAGAAATAGCGGCAAAAAATTATCCCGCACTTGGCGTAAAGTCCTGAGCTGTGCAAAAACAGTTGTTTATTCATTGCTGTTTAAAGAAGACAACTTCCCGATGAGAGCTCTTAATTGAGATTCTCATCGGGAAGTACTTATAAAAAGTTTTCGCCTGAGCGTAACGTATGTTTGTTAAAGCGGCATTATAATTTGACGAACTTAAGCGAGTTACCTCGGCTTTCGATAACTTTTTTGATGTTGTCAAATGAGATCCAAACTGTGGCGGTGTTGTCGCAGGGGTGGAAGCCGAGTCTTTCTCTGCCTTTGAGGTCTTGGTCAAAGATGACTTCTACGGATTTGCTTTCATCGTTAAGGAGTCCGAGAGGGGTGACGGCGCCTTTTGTCAGTCCCATGTGCTTCATCAGCCTATCTTCAGAGGCGAAGCTGAGTCTCGTGGAGCCTATCTGTTCGCGCAGTGCTTTGAGGTCGGCGCTTTTGTCTTCGCGTATTACCACAAGGAAGTGGCGTTTGCCTTTTTCGTCGCGGATGAAGAGGTTCTTACAGACATCTTCAATGTTCATGCCTTCAATTAGTTTCATTTCGTCTATGGTATAGACAGGCTCATGCTCCATTTTGTCAAAAGCAACGCCGAGTTCTTCGAGTTTTGTGTATACTTCTTCTTTTGTCAGCATTAAAAGTGCCTCCCAATATTTTGTTGGCGTGGTATGCCGCCTTTTTAAGGGTACATTGTGCTGTCGGTGATGTCAATTATCGAAGGAGGAGAAAGAGAGCTGTCTCTGCTTAGTTATGTTGTGCAAAGTGACAATTGCTTGTATTTTGCGGCGGCAAAAGCGGCAAATGCAAATGGAGACAGGCTGCGTGCGTATGGGCATATGGTTCAGCGGCGCACTGCGGCTTTGACGCAAGGCGTTGTTTTTTTTCGTTGCTTTGTTTTGTTTGTGCTGTTTTTTGACCTGTGTTGTTTTAAAACAGTGGGGAGTTTTGCGGCGTTTTACAGGGAGTTTTTCGCCGCGGTCTCCTCTGCTGTTATTTTAAATTTTCTAAATTAGCATGAGGACGCCATGTGACGGCAAAGCTTCATGTAATTTTAACAGTCATGTGCGGCTATCGATTATAAGTTTGTCTAAGCGTTAATTGAGATTGAAAAAACAACGATAGCATCATTTTTATGAAACACTCATTTGGGGCATCGTTACGTTATGTGAACATGCTGGCTTCTTCATGATGCTTGGATTTTTTAACCTGCGCCGAGGTTGTCCGCGCATTTGCCGGCTAACGTAAAAGTTTGCTTAGTCACTGATTTTGCGTGGTTAATAATGTAATATCACGCTATAATAAAAAATAGGCATATGTGCATATCTGAACTCCGGGAGAGATGAATATATATGGACATTAAGAGTATCTTTGACAGGTTGTATGGCGGCGCTGAGCAGCAGTGGTCGCAGGGCTCCGGCGGCAACGATGAGGATTGGCAGGAGGAAGCTCAGGTGCGTCCTGCGGTTCAGCTCCCTAAGATACCTAAGCTATGGTTGGCACTAGTTGGCGCATTTTTTGTCTTCGCAGTATTGCTTCCTTGGTTGGCTACTTTCCTTACCGACATGTATTGGTTTGAGTCGCAAGGTTATGAGACGATTTTCTGGCGCAGGATCACGGCGAAGTGGGAGCTTTTCTTTGTCGCTCTGATTCCCGCGTTTATCGTTTATTGGGTGAACTGGCGTTTGGCCTTGAAGAACGGGCTGCACTCCCTGTCTGAGACTTCGGGTCAGGAATTGGCTTTACCGATTTCCAAATGGCTGCTTATTGGCGTGGCCGGTTTTATGGCGGTGGTGAATGCCCTCGGAGCGATGGGGATGTGGGGAACTTTTTTGAAGTTCCTTTACCCGACCTCTTTTGGTGAGGCAGATCCGCTTTTTGGGCTGGATATCTCTTTTTATGTGTTCACCTTGCCGTTTATGCGTTTTTTACAGGCATGGCTGCAAGGGGTGCTTTTTGTCTCTCTGATCGGTTCTTTTGCGGCTTATTTTATGACCCGCTCTTTTGCCGTTGTCGGAACAAAGGTTATTTGCACGGTAAAAGCGCGTGTGCATCTGGCAATATTGGGGGCGCTGATTTTGTTGGTATGGGGCGGCGGTTATTGGCTTGAGCGCTATGAGCTGCTTTTCTCGCCAACAGGTGTGGTCTTCGGAGCCGGCTATACCGATATGAATGTGATGCTTCCCTCACTGACAGTTTTGGCCGCAGCGGCCTTTGTCGGTGCACTTTTACTGCTGATGAATGTCTTTCGGCCGATGTGGAAGTTTTCTGTCATTGTTGTTGGTGTTCTGCTGATTGTCGGCTGGGGAGCCCGCTCTTTTGTTCCGGGAATTATACAGCAGTACAGGGTCAAACCCAATGAGTATGAGTTTGAAAAGAAATACATAAATTATCATTTGGACTATACAAGAAAGGCTTTTGGACTGGATAAGGTGCGTATCTTGTCTGTAACGCCGGGAGCGGAAGTTACCGGCGCGGAGTTAAAGGCGGATCAGGAGACGGTACAGAATATCCGTCTTTGGGATTATTCCCCTTTGCTTCGTACATACAAGCAGCTTCAGGCGATACGTACTTACTATAACTTTGATGACGTTTATATAGATAGGTACCCTTTAGACGGATTTAACCGACAGGTTATGCTCTCTGTGCGTGAATTGGATCTTTCACGTTTGCAGAATCCGACTTGGGTCAATACGCATCTGGAGTTTACTCACGGTTATGGCGTGGTTATGAACCCGGTTAACGAAATTGCCGACGGAGGAATGCCTTTCTTCTTTATGAAAGACCTGCCCTCTCATTCAACAGTGAATATTCCGCTTGACCGCCCGGAGATTTATTTTGGCAACAAGTCAGATTCTTATGTGTTGGTTAATACGGAGGTCAAGGAGTTTGATTATCCGATGGGTGCCTCAAACGCCAGAAGCACATATAAAGGGCAGGGTGGGGTTAAGATCGGTTCTTTCTGGCGCAAATTGCTCTTTACACTGCGTTTCCGTGATACGGAGATTCTTTTTACCGGAGCTTTGAAGCCCGAGAGCCATGTGATGTTTAATAGAAATGTGCGTGAAGCCTTGGAAGAGGTCGCTCCGTTTTTGATCTATGACAATGATACTTATCCGGTGATTCTAGGCGGTAAGATTCTTTGGGTGCAGGACGCTTTCACTTGGTCTCACCGCTATCCATATTCAAAGCCTGTGGCAACAGAGGATAAAACTCTGGTGCACTTTAACGGCGTCAACTATATCCGCAACAGCGTCAAGGCTACTGTTGACGCTTATGACGGGAAGATGGCCTTTTACATCGTTGACGACAAAGATCCGCTGGTGCAGACGTGGAGCAAGATCTTCCCTGGACTTTTCCGTCCCGGCAAGGAGATGTCCAAGGAGCTTTGGGCGCACATGCGCTATCCTGAAGATTTCTTCGAGGTTCAGACCGATGTCTACCGTACCTATCATATGACAGATACTAACACTTATTACAACAGGGAAGACGTTTGGGAGGTTACTCCTGTGGGGCGCGAACGGCGTATTCAGCCCAACTATGTGACGATGAAGCTGTGGGGGGAGAAGAACCCGGAGTTCGCCATCATTGTTCCTTATATGCCTTTGGGAAGGGACAACCTTATTGGCTGGATGGCAGGACGCTGTGACCCGGCGAACTATGGTGAGCTGCTTGTCTACCAGTTCCCGAAGCAAAAGCTGATTTATGGCCCGGCGCAGATCGAGGCTCTTATCGACCAAAATCCGGAAATCTCAGCGCAGCTTTCGCTTTGGAGTCAGCGTGGTTCTGATGTCATTAGAGGCGATTTGCTGGTTATTCCTGTAGGTAAATCCCTTCTCTATGTGCAGCCGCTTTACTTGAAAGCGGAAAACGGCGAACTGCCCGAACTGAAACGAGTGGTGGTTTCAACGGGCGGCAGAGTCGCATGGGATGATACTTTCGGAGGAGCATTGGAGAATCTTATCGGGCAGAAGGTTATGACTGCGACAGGCACGAAGGTAAATATCAACGGCAAAAAAGATGATAAAACACCGGATGCTGCCGAAAGTGCTTCCGTGTCCGGCTCAGTCGCTGAGTTGGCTAAGAGGGCTCAGACTCTCTTTGACTCGGCTCAAAGCGCGCAGCGTCAGGGAGATTGGGCGAAATACGGTTCTGATATCAAGAAGCTGGGAGAGGTTATCTCGCAGTTGGAAAAGAGGTCAAAGTAATTTTGTTCACGCTGCTGTTCGGGGCATTTACAGTGCTAGCTGTGCTGTTGGTGTTCTTTGGTTTTTACCTTTTCGCGGCATATGTTTTTTACCGTTTAGGGGAGAAGTTTCGCATTGGTTCTTTTGTTGGATTTCTTATTCCAGGATACAATGTGATGCTCCTTTGTGACTGTGCGGCGGTTACTCGCTGGCTGACTGTGGCTATTCTCGCCCCCGGTTTTGTGCAGTTTGTGATGAATGCCCTTAGCTTGTATATGTTTGCGCAGTTCTTTGAATCAGTCTCCGGTCTGATTGGGGTGGTAGCCTCTGTTTATTTATGGGGCAGCATCGCCCGCAGGCTAGGCAAAAATTTTTGGCTTTGGGGCATCGGCACAACAATTCTCTTGGGGCTGCCAGCGTTGATTTTAGCCTTTGACGGCTCAATGCCCCAGCGGCATGTCTCTTCCCATGTAAGCAGTGACGGAGAGACGAGGTATATTGATATTTAGCGGATAACACTTATAATTTAGAGTTACGCGCTCGCTGTCTTCGTATAGAAGGCGGCGAGCGCCGTAAAATAATTTTAGAAAGCAGTTTTTGTAACTTTATTGGAGGAACCGATTTTGAGAAGTAATATTTGTGCACTGATAATATTTGTCACCATTTTATTCCCAAGTTCTTTATTTGCTGCAGAAGAGGTAAGCCTCGGCACGGCTCCGCTCTCACAAGAAGTTCATGAAGTCAGAACTGAAAATGTTTCCGCCGAACCGCTTGTTGATTCCCAAGATTATTATTCTCAGCTTCCGCAAATTTATCAAGTGACAATAGCTTCGCTTCGCTATACTGATAAATCTAAGCGGTACGACTTGGAAAAAACCATCGGTGAATACCTGAAGGCAGGAAAAATTTCCGCAGCCAATGCGACTTTAGGGGCGGCGGTGGGGGCGGAAAATAAATCATCGCTGGCATATCTCGGACAGTTCTGCGTCTCTGTGCTGCCTTTAGCTGGGAGCGAACTGGAACCGCAGCTGAAATTTATCAGCGGGTTTGTCAGCGGCTACGGTAAAGGCGGCCTTTTGATAATGGCAAAAGACGGTGTTTCTAAATTTCGTGTTTACGGTAAAAGACGCGGCATACCCTATAAATCAGTTGCTGCTGATAAAACTCCGACTGACAGTTTGGCGAGGATTTATTCGGGTGGCAGAATGGTATTTGTACCTTTGGAGAATGGCGAGGTATTGAAGGTTGACCTTTACGGATCAGGTACCGCGAAGGTGAGAATGTGGAAGATGCTGCAGGGCGGCATGAACAGCAAGGTTTGGGAGGCCGGTATCTGGGAGCGGGAAGTCACAGTGCGGGGAGATAAACTGTTTTAAAATTAACTTATACGTGCAAAATGCGCTTACTAACAGAACAAAAAGGTCGTAGAATTTTTATATACTAAAATTCAATTAGGCGGATAGGAGTGGTTTTGTTGAAGAAAATTGTTATTGCCATGATGCTGACCCTGTCGTTTGCTCTATTTAGTTCGCCGTCTTTTGCTGACCAAAAGTGGGATGCTTTTGTCGCTAAAATGGAGCAGCGGGCGAAGATAAAAGAGGTTGGGCTTCCTATAATTGAGGCTCTTCGCCAATCGGCTCCTCAAGGCAGTGAAGAAGAGCTGTGGCTGATGACAAAAAGAGGGGAGACGAAATCACGCGCAGCTGCGGCTGTTGCCTTGGTAGACAGGATGTTTCCCGAAGGAGATCCTTCAAGGTGGGAAGAAGTAAGTGGTTTTATTCCAAAGAGAAGTGTGCAGCCGCGTCAGTTGCTGGCTGTAGACGCTCTGTTCTCCGCAGTGGCTTCTATGCGAGAGCTGCCCGATGGGGTGTGGGGATCTGCCTATCTGCTTGACAGATTTGGAAAATCGGCGATGGGACGCTTAAAATTCATTGATGATATTCCCGCTGAACTTCGTGCCGTACTTGACAAAGTTATTGAAGAGACGCAGCTTAGCGGTGACTGGAGCAGCAGTGTTATTCGCGGCAGAATGCCGATGCTGCCGCTTTACCGCGGTTATATAACAAGAAATCACGCCGACTCGGAGGCGATGCAGTATCTTGACGGCTACGGCTCTTTATCCGGTAATGGACGCTATGCTTGGGACAGAGATAGAAACTATATTTACGAAATAATCGATAATTCTTTTGACAATCGGAGAATCGTTTTTGATTGATGTTTTGCATAAAAAACGAGCTCCCGCATATGCGGGAGCTCGTTTTAATTTGTAGTAGTGACGGTCTATTCAGCTCTATCGAGGAGTTTTTCGACAATTGTGGCGGTTTCTCCAAGGGCGAATGCATCAACTTCTTCAGGATCCCTGCCCTCTTCTTCCATTTCTTCAATGCGTACTTTTGCTTCTTCCACGTCCGTAAGTACTTCTGCTGCTTCATATCCCTCTTTTAACAGTTTGATATCCTTTTCGTCCTCGAGTCTGTTGGTTAGGAAACCGAAGAGGAATGTGGGAGCGCTGAGAGCCGCGAGGCGTTCATCTGTGGCGCACCACGGTTCTGCAAGATAGGTGGCGTAGCTGATGGTGTCTTCCATATCTTCGTCAATATCGTCTTCAGAATCCGGCATCTCCCAGATGTTAAGAATGAAGAAGGGAACATCTGGGCACAAAGATATGGCGTAGTTTAGCGCATCGCGGACTTCTCCTGCCTCAGCTCCTGTTTCGAGCAGAGACAGAGCGCGGGCGTATTCCCCAACCACTGATTCAAGCGGGTCGGCTTCCAGTGAGGAGAGAATATCGTTATACATGGCCAAGTCTATCATGCAGCGGTACATCAAGGTGCGGCTGGGGAAGTAGCCTTCATCATCGAAGTTGACAAATTCCCTTGCTACTTCCAGTGATTCCTCTGTCTTGCCTTCAGCCAGCAGTGAGTAGCCAAGGTTCATCATAATGGTGCAATATACTTGCGCGTCACGGTCGTCTTCAATAATGGGAGGAGTATCTTTGGCATCGATTACCGCACGGATTTTATCAAGGGCTTCGCTAAGCATATCAAGGTTCTCCACGCACTCGTCATACTCCATGGTCTCCCATACAGCCAATTTGCCATAGGGGCTCTGAGGATCAATCTCAAGTATCTGGCGTCCTATTTCAAGAATCTCTTCGTCTGTCTGCGCGTCATCAAGCTTGTTCAGAAGCTGATCAATAGTCATAACTGCATACCTCGCTTTTTAAATTTTATATTTATATTATATGGCATTACCTCAAATATGAGATACCGCCATTACTGCCATACCGTTAGGCTGAAGTTTCATGATATAGAGATTGCCGTCATGTTTTTTGCTGCGCTGTACGCCGTCCAACAATGCACCGTAAAGGCCGATAGCTTTCAGCAAATCCCTTGCTTCAGGGACGGTCATTCCTCTGTTGAGGGCTAAGACTGTCTGCATACAAATGCTGGAAAAGATGACCTCTTCATCAGGGGTGTAGCCGTGGTCGTGGTAATTAGCAGATTTGTCGGAATCCTCAAAAACGTAGGTTACTGCAACATTACGTACGTATTGTGCGGACTTATGTCTGTTGATTAAAATAATAATCGAACTGCTATAGCTGATAGTCACATTACCGTCATCGTTAGTATGGTAGTTATCATCAATCTGTTTTTCCGTGATGCCGTTGGGCACTCGGGAGCAGGCATAGCCAAGCTTATCGATAAAATCAGCCATGGTTATCCCTAAGCCCTCTTTACGCTCTGCAGCAGCTGATGCGGAAGCAAATATCACCAATAAAAGCAATGCCTCTGTTAATATTCTTTTCAAAAAAGGATCCCCTGTCTGTATGGTATCAACAAATAGATTATATAGCAATTTGGCTGTAGATTCCCCAATCAATTGGGATTATTATAATCATCATAAAATGAAAGGGGCTATTTTTTTGAAAATATCAATGCGAAACTGTACGATTATCACTTTGGTTGTGGCCGCATTTTTCTTCATCTTTCCCGTACCGTCAAAAGCTGCTGAAGGAGATATCCTTGTGTCATTGACATATAAGGAGGGCGCCGCCGCTACGGCTGTAGGCACAGGTATCTTGCGTGCTGGAGACTTGTGGGTTCCGGCGGACTCAATGGCGCGCATGGGAGTAACTCTTTCTGACGGGCTAAAGGGCAAGGGCTTTTACGTTAACGTTGCCAATCCTGCAGAAGTCTTGGGTATTCCGGCTTTGACATCTTTGGTCGGCGGCTCGTTGCCTCTTTACTTTCCTCTCCTAAAGGATAACGGTGTTTCCTACTTTAACGTCACCGGCATGGAACCTTTGACAAAACTATCGATTTCTCTAAGAGGCGAAAGTGCTGTGCTAACAAGGACAAACGATGACATAAACGCAGTTTTGGCTGCGAGAACTCCCAAACCCGGAGTCAGCGGCAAAAAAATCATGCTTGTCTGGGCGCACATTACGAGATTTAATCCCGACCTGGGAGCGGAAGCGAAGATAAATGCGCTGAATGTTATCAGCCCCACCTGGTTTAACTTAATCGACGGCAATGGTGGTGTCGCTAACCGTGCCTCGGTCTCATATGTGGAAGCCGCGCACAAAAAGGGCTACCAAGTTTGGGCTTTGGCCTCAAATGGATTTAGTTCCTTAAATACAACGCAAATGTTTGCCAGCAAAGGCGCGGTAAATATCTACATAGCCAGGCTTCTTGCATATGCGAAACTATATAATCTTGACGGCATTAACATTGACTTTGAGGGAATGGCAGAGAGTGACAACAATGCCTTTGTTAATTTTATGTCGGTTCTGGGGCCTCAATTGTCGGCGATGGGACTCAAAAGCTCCGTTGACGTTCATGTCCCCGCCAACAGCCGTACTTCCCGCAGCCATAACCGAGCGGGATTAGCCAAATACTCTGACTACATTATGTTGATGGCATATGACGAACATTGGCGCACTTCAAAAACAGCCGGTTCTGTCGCCTCTCTTCCTTGGGTGGAGCGTGCGGTGCAAAATACCTTGGCAGAGGGAGTGCCTGCGGAGAAACTGATACTTGGTGTGCCTTTTTACATGAGAAAATGGGAAGAGACCCCAGCAGGCGGTGGTGTTAAGGTCAAAAGCTTTACTTTAAAAATGGCAGAAAGCGACTCGCTGATATCTTCTCTGGGATTACAGCCTGTATGGAATGAAAAGACAGGGCAATACTTCTATAGCTACCGCGCAAACGGCAAAACCTACAAAGTGTGGGCGGAAGACGGAGAGTCTATGGCGCACAGAATAGCCTTGGTCCATAAATACGGGCTTCCTGGGGCTGCAGCCTGGAGCAAGGGGCACGAAAAACCTCAAATTTGGGATGTAATAGACAAAGGACTTAACAGATAAAACTTCATCGACGAAGAGCCCCTATTTCTGATAACGAAACTTTCGGGAAGGGGGCTTTATTATATTAGCGGCTCTGCGGAGAGGATCTTGAACTGTAATTGGCGTTGGGCAGAAGCATTTGTGGTATAAACTAAAACGATAGAGAGGCGCATAAATACATAAAGCCTGCTTCACTGAATAATATAAAGATAGCGCCGGCCGTCGCTCTTACTTGACGGCCGCTGCTTTAAGACGGGGGAATAATAATGCGCGGAGCTATAGATGCAATCATGAGCAGATATAGTGTCAGACATTTTTTAGAGGAAAATATCTCGCGTGCAGACATGGAAACAATTATAGCCGCCGCTTTTGCCGCGCCCAGTGCCAGAGGAGCGTATCCGGTGCGATGCGTTGTGCTGACAAAAGAGCGAATGGCGGAACTGGCGGCAGAGGTAGAACAAAAGACCCCTTTTCTAGAGGGACAGTGGGCTATTGCCGTGTGTGCAGACACAAGGGATTATCCTTGGGGCGGTGCTTGGATTGAAGATTGCGCCGCGGCGATGGAGAACATGCAAATAGCAGCCTTCGGCTTGGGCTTTGGGGCTCTTTGGTATGGAGTTTACAGTCGTGCTCCCAAAGAAGAGCAAGTCCGCAGGTTTTTAAATCTTCCTGAGGGAGTGGAAGTCCTCGGCATTACAATAATTGGTGCCGCCGCCGAGAAAAACTACCCCAAGCGAGGAGTAAAAGAAGAGCGGCTTCATTTTGGCTGTTGGCAAGAGTAATTCCTCCAGCACTAAAAGATAATTGGCGCTAATGACGTGCCAATTGTTTTTATGATCCACGATTCTCGTGATTTTTTCTAATTTCCTCGGATAGATTTTTTATCAGCGAGAGGACATCTTCCTGCACCTTGCGGCAGGAGGGGATCCTCTTATATGCCTGCTCAAATATCGTGGTCGCCGCTGCAGCCAAGCTCGGTTCATCACAGAAACGGCAGCCATCTCTATCCATTTGCAGCAGCCATCTGTCTTTTTCGCACCAACAGTTCATCTCCGTTAGCTGGGCAAAATCCTGTTCCGATGTGAGGGCAACAGAATAATAGGGATTTTCCTCCAATGATTTTGCCAAAAAATCAAAAGATTGAGCGACAAGCTCTTGTTCGGCAATGATTGACTCTCCGCTCATCAAACTTAAACTGCAGCTTGAAAATGGCACTTTGTACGTGCATCTCTCCATTCTGTCTAACTGGAAAATATTAACAACCCGCCCATACTTGCCCATATAGGGCTCAATAGCTTTGCTTTGCAGCTGTGAGAAATCTTTGCACAAATCCAGGCATTTCCTAATAGTCTTTGCGTCAACGCCGTTTGCGGTGAGTACGTTGCTGATAATTTCTTCATTGGCCGATATCAGCGCCGGAACAGGAAGGTAGGCGTAGAGTATCGTTCCCAGACGGCTGATAGATAAGACCCTTTTTATAAGCTCACCAATTTTTTCCGGAGGAAATTCTTCAAAAAAAGGTTCCGCCGCACTGATTACCGACTCTACGACATTTTTATGGTGCATTACCGAAAAGGCGTCGGGAAAGACTGCTGTATATGAGTGGTCTTTTGTCATCGACATACCCATAATGGATATCGTGTTTTCCAAAATGAAGAAAGAACAACAATGAGCATCGTCATCATAAAACTTATGGCGATACCATTTAATGTTTTTATGAAAAAATAGCGGCCCGCAGATACGAAAAATGCGGGAGAAAGAGTCTTCGTCAGAAGAAAAATGGACGACAACTCTGGCATGGAATCCTCTTTCCAACAATTGGTACATTCTGTTAACCCAGGCTTTCGCGTAAGCCTTATCCTCTAGAAGCCAGCGGAACTGCTCTGAGTCGATGAATAATATCTCCCGCGGTGTCTGCATATCTTCAGCGATATCCAAAAGGTCTGAGACCGCCTGACGCCGCCCTATCCCCTTGTCATAAACCGTGACCTCTGAGGTGCAGCTTGGCTTTGAGAGCTTGGTGTTCTGCTTATTATAAAAATGGCATGTCAACAAAAATGACGTCAGCATTGCGGAAATGTCTTCTTTGCTTTTGGCAGTCTCATTGGGGAAGTTTTCACTGAGAATTGACAGCAGAGTGCGGTTGTTGTCATGGGACAGCAAAAAAGCGACAATCTCGGCGAAGTAAACAGAATTTTTGGCAAGCTTGCGGTCGCCGCTCTTCCATTTGCTGACTAAGCTGGCGTCAACATGCAAATGCCTTGCCAGGGTTGAAGTGGCAATTTCCAGATTTTCCAGTATTACACCCAAAGGTGACAACTTGGGAGTTTTGTTATTCAAAACAATACCTCCAATCTTGAACCTGTCAAAGATTTGTCAATGTCACAAACATGACAAATGTCAGATATCTATATACAAAAAATGTTACTCATGATAACCTGTCATTGTCAAGCAAAAACAAAGAACCTCTAAGTGCTAGTTAACATGTTAGCATAAAAAAGCATTTCTAACCAAGCCAAATAGCTTAGATAACATCTTTGCGTATTTTGTGTTAAAGCTCCAAACCTTGCTGTATCCGGAGCAGTTAGGTGCGTCAAATTTAATCTTCCACGTTCCTATAATAACTATTTGAGAGGGGTAATTATTATGGCAGAAAATAAGGATTATAAGTTTGTAAACAACTATGAATTTGACACGGAACTTCTGAAAAAGGCATTTGCAGAGGCTCGCGCAATATACAAAGAACGCGGGTTCATGAGAAAGATGGGATACGGCAAGGCACCGGCTATTACGACCGTTGACATGGCAAAAGCCTGGATGAGCGAGGGGCACCCCTTTACATGCGATCACTCAGAAGAGGTATGCGCTGAGGCCCTTAAAGTTCTTGAAGCCGGAAGAAAATCAGGCGTTCCTATTTTCCACACCACAACAGGATACATCGGCGAACAGCAGTGGGATCTTCCCAGATGGGACGAAAAAATCCCCATGAGTAAACTTGACATCAGCACCCATTGGCTTGAGATCGACCCGAAGCTTAAGCCGCGTCCTGAGGAGCCTGTTATCCACAAAAAGTACGCCTCCAACTTCTTTGGCACCCACCTTGCAGCCACTCTTAACTTCCTTGGCGTAGACACACTGATCGTAATGGGTGCAACCGCATGCGCCTGTGTCCGTCACACAGTTATGGATTCCACCGGCTACGGATTTAAGACCATCGTTCCAGAAGGCACAGTAGGCGACCGCGTCCCCGGAGTTGTCGAATGGAACCTCTTCGATATGGAAGCTAAGTTCTGTGATGTCGTTCCGGTAGAAGAAGTTGTAAAATACCTTGAAGGTATCGACCCCTCTGTTTATCACAAGCATGAGAGGAAATTTGATAAATAAAAAGTTATGTCTGTTGTATTGTAAGAGGGAGAGGCTCCTTTACAGGGACCTCTCCCCTGAAAATACTGTTTTAAAGAGAATAACTCCATAATTTTAGCCTATTCAGATAGAGCCGTGGAGGTTATATAAATGGTAAATTATTTAGAGATAGCTAATAGTATGCCGTTGTGGCTAATGGCGCTTCCTACCGTTGCTATGGTTGGAGTCCAAGCGTTCATTTTCTCAAAAAAAGCATATAACGCCGCACCATTGGTTGACCTAAGTCACGAACAATGTAGACATGCATTTAGAATAGGAGCTATTTCAGCAGTTGGTCCTGCTGTCGCAGTGTTCATCGTAATGATAGGAATGATGGCTGTCGTTGGTGCTCCTATGACATGGTTGAGACTTAACATTATTGGTTCTGCCACAACAGAACTTACTGCTACTACAGTTGGAGCAAAAGCTATGGGGATACAGCTTAACACCCCGGAGTATGGGCTGACTGCCTTTGCCGCCTCTGTTTGGACAATGACGCTAAATGGTTGTGGGTGGTTGCTCTTTTGTGGTCTTTTCACACATAAAATGGGGAAGATAATGGATCACTTCACGGGTGGCAATATTGCTGTTTTATCAGAGATATGCGGCGCTGCAGTACTTGGTACTGCCAGCTACCTAGCTGTTGACCAAGGACTCCGTTCTTCACCAAATGTAGCTGCTGTTATAGCCGCAATCGTTTCAATGTCAATTTTGATGAAGGTATCTCCTAAATGGTTAAAAGAGTATAACATGGGGATAGCAATGATATTTGGCATGATAGCCGCGGTGGCAGTGCTAAAATTAGGGGGGCAATAGGGAAATGAGTATTGTGACTAATGATAGTTCTTACGAAGAGGTGTTCACAAAGCCTGTAATAAGAATAGGAATGTCAACTCTACTTATTTCAGTACCTTTGTGTTTTATGCCTGCACTGTACCTTTGGTGGTTTTATGATGCGGTGCCGCCGCTCACGACAATATTGACCGCATGGTTTATGATTGCGTCTATATATGGTGTTGAGTATGTCATGACGCCAATATCTTATTTCCCCATACTTGGGCTTCCGGGTACATATATGGCATTTTTGTCTGGTAACATTGCAAACATGCGTGTCCCATGCGCAATCGTAGCCCAAGATGTACTTGGTGTTCAAGCAGGGACTCATGCGGGGGAAATTGTGGCTACCCTTGGTATGGCAGGGTCAATTATAACCAATGTTATAGTTGTAACAATTGCGGCTATTGCCGGTAATTACTTAATTTCAATATTTCCTCCGATAATTTTGACGGCTCTGCACTATGTACTGCCTTCAATTTTTGGAGCGCTCTTTGCAATTTTCGCCACAAAATATCCTAAGTATGCGATGTTCGCAGTGACTGTCGCATTAACTCTTTTAGGTGTAATAAAAGTTCTGCCTACATGGTCCGTAGTTGTAACTTGTTCATTCTCAACGATAGGGTTCGCTTTTTACTGCACCAAAAAGGCTCAAAAAAAATCATAAAAGGGCGAACTTAATAAATATGCAGAATACTTGTTTTTAGTTAGAAATAACGTTCTCGCAGTACTCTCCTAAAGTCAAGCTGTAGCTCCGCCTTGTACAGCTTGACTCCTGGTTTTTTTGTATTAACTCATTACATGTGTAGAGATAAACGTTTATGAAAGATTTTCTATCTTTAATGTAAATAATTTATTTTTATGTTAAACGTAGAAATCTCGCCATTTGCTCTCTGCTACCAAGGCGTAAAGTAGTTCATTTTTTTACTTATCAAA
>CAZFWP010000009.1:0-33068 GCA_964522805.1 uncultured Synergistaceae bacterium
GCCTTGTAGCGCGCGTAGTCGTACTCCGCGCTGATGTAGTTGAGGCGCGCCGTCGGCTACAGGTCCGACATAGATAAATACAGGTTTCTGATCCTCCGGCTTAATCGGAGCCAGCGCAAAGGCCTGAGCCGCAAATACGGCCATAAGTACCATTGCAAGTACAACAACCTTTTTCATTGAAGTTCCCTCCCAAAAATGTTTGTCGTAAAAGTACTGACATTTAGAAAGAATAGCACATTATAGTAATAACTTCCAGCTTTTCTTGGCACGTGGCATCTCAGTTAAGGAAAAATCTGCGAAAAAATCAACTGCGGAGCGATCTTAACAAATTCTATCAATAAGAGTTGATGATATAATATTCCCACTGAGCATACATACGGAGGTTTAATAATGATTCGTCTAAAATTTGAACCGAGGCTTTATACCCCTAAATGGGTTAATGTGGTTGTGCCGATAGCCGCAGTTATCGCCGGTCTGACCGCAGGGGCTTTGCTCTTCGTTTGTTTGGGAGTGGACCCGGTTAAGGCATATTCCGAAGTAATCAAGGGAGCTCTTGGCAGCGGCTACAGCTTGAGTGAGATTGTCGTCAAAGCCACGCCGATAACCCTTACGGCCCTAGGCGGACTTGTCTGCTACAGAATGGGACTGTGGAACATTGGCGCAGAAGGTCAGCTTTGCTTGGGAGCCATTGCTACTGCGGGCGTGGTGCGCTACCTCTTTATCGACAACAGTGTCGTGATGTTTTTTCTCATGCTTACGGCCGCGGCGGCGGCAGGCGGGCTGTGGTGCATGGCGGCGGGATTTCTCAAGGAGCGCTGGAATGTCAACGAAACAATCGTCACTTTAATGCTCAACTATGTGGCGATAAACCTCAGTGAATACTTTATCTACGGACCTTGGAAAGATCCCATGAGCATGGGCTTTCCCTTTACAGTCACCTTTCCCGAAGCCGCACGCTTTTGGACCTTCTTCAACACCAGAATACACGGGGGGCTCTTTATCGCTCTGGGAGCGGCGGTGCTGCTGCACATCGTCTTAAAATACAGCAAATGGGGCTATGAAATCGCCGTAACGGGGCAAAACCCCAGGGGCGCGCGCTATGCGGGAATAAACATCGGCAGAAACATCTTGGTTGTCACCTTCATCGGCGGTGCTATTGCCGGGCTTGCGGGAATGAGCGAAATGGCCGGGCTTTACGGCAGAATGGTCAGGGGCTTTTCCATGGGCTACGGCTACACGGGAATCCTCGTCGCCTGGCTGGCGCGGCTCTCTCCTCTCTACGTCCCCCTCGTGGCGTTCCTCATGGGGGTGCTTCTGGTGGGCGGCGACACGCTGCAAGTCGTCATGGGGCTGCCTCTCGCTAGTCTGCAAATATTGCAGGGGCTGATCCTCTTTTCGCTGCTTGCGGCGGAGACTGTCTCACACTTTAAAATATCCCTTGTCCATGTCGGCGCGACAAATGCGCCCGCAAAAGACGGCAATAAACAGAGCTCCATAAATGGGGGCTGTGTCACACCAATGCAGGAGGAGAAAAAATAATGGAGCTGCTTACGGTAATACTTTCGGCGGCGATACGCAGCGGCACACCGGTGCTCTATGCGACGCTCGGTGAGGTTATCACCGAAAGGGCGGGGATTATGAACCTCGGACTGGAGGGCATCATGCTCGTAGGAGCCTATGCCGGATTTGCGGTGACAAAGGCCACCGGCGACCCTTGGCTTGGCATCTTGGCAGCTTTTGGCGCCGGCTGTTTGATTACTGTCATTCACGCCTTTCTCTGCATCACCATGATGTGCAACCAAGTCGTCAGCGGGCTGGCGATGGTGCTCGCGGGCTATGGGCTGAGCGCGCTCATGGGGCGCACCTCCATCGGTCAGACGATCACCGGCTTCGCGCAGATGAATGTTCCCGTGCTTTCACAAATCCCCTTCCTCGGGCCGATATTTTTTCAGCACAACGCCATGGTCTACCTCTCCTACTTGCTCATTGTGCTGCTCTGCCTCTTCATCTACTGCACCAGACCGGGGCTGAACATGAGGGCTGTCGGAGAAAATCCCCGCGCGGCTGACGCCATGGGGCTGCCCGTATCTTCCATCAGATACTTCTACTGCATCTTAGGCGGCGGCTTGGCCGGCATCGGCGGCGGCTACCTCTCGGTGGTCTATGCGCAGATGTGGATTGAGGGCATGACCTCAGGACGAGGCTGGATTGCCGTGGCTTTGGTAATCTTCGGCATGTGGAATCCCTGGAAGGCGGCTCTTGGCGCATACCTCTTCGGCGGCGTCGAGGCTCTGCAGCTGAGAATGCAGGCAATGGGCTCAACCGTCTCCGTCTCGCTGCTGCTCACACTGCCCTATTTGATGACCATCATCGTCCTCATCGCCGTCTCCGTCAAATCCAAGGGCCGCCTGCTCAACGCCCCCGCCTCCCTCAGTATCCCCTTCTTAAGAGAGGGACGGGAGTAGCAGATCCCCAAAATATAGGATAGGCAGCCGTCGGTTACATGCGCCGCTAGCCGTACAGGCAGGCGGCATCTGTTGCTCCTACGTATTGATAACAGCCCCGCAAAAAAACAAAAGGACACTTGCCGCAATTGGCAAGCGTCCTTTATTTTTTGGAAAACGAGCCGTTTGAAAGGCATTGCAAAAGCCGCAAGCTTGACGCCAGCCGTGCGGTGCGGTGATATTTTGCCGGTCTATATAGCTGCGGAAGGTATTTTTCCTGAGCCGAAGTGTGCCTGCACGAAAGTTCTCTTACCTGCGTTGATTTGCCGACGCTCCCACTTTATGTAATTGAAACCTCACGCAGGAAGGCGTCGCTGCGATACGTCCATCTTTTCGCTGCCGTAACGGCGGCAAAACGGACTTAAAAGGCGTGCAGCTTGGATGTTTAAGCTTGCCTTATATTGAATTGTCGTGACATCGCGGCGATTTTGCTTGTGGGAAGTTTTTCGAGATTTAAATATAAAAAATATAAAAGCTTTCTGAGATTTCCTCTGTGAGGGGGTCTTGGGAGAAAAATACCCCGCATCTTGACGATGCGGGGCTGTTGGTATTGCTCACATTGAAAATGGCGGGCCCGACCAGAATTGAACTGATGACCTACTGCTTAGGAGGCAGTCGCTCTATCCAACTGAGCTACGGGTCCGCACGGCAAATAATAGTCTAGCATGGAACTAGGTATTGTGGCAACTTTTTTTGCGGAATATTTTAGTGAGCCGCTGATTATCTGCGCCGCTTACTTCACAAGCGCGCCGCATCTGTCGCTTCGACGTATTAATATACGCCTTCGCGCCCGATGCAGCGCGCTTGCTTGTGATCGGCACACCTGGAGAACAAACTAAGCGATTCGCACGAAATCATAGATTTCGGCTCTCTGCTTATAATCAGCGGACGGCACGTTTGTTATTATGTGGGTTTGCTATTTGGCGTTTCGTTAGTGAACCGCTGATTATCTGCGCCGCTCGCGTCACGGGCGCGGACTGTTATATTTTTATCCTGCCGCAGGGGACAAAACGTCCTTCGCCCTGCTGTCCGGTGAAAATTCCCTTTTCAAAGACCGCTTTGCCGCGGCTGTAGACGGTCTGAGGGTAGCCCAAAAGCTTAACTCCCTCCCAGATGGTGTAGTCACCGCGTCCGTGCATGTTTTCATTTTTGACGGTCACTTCAATGTTGGGGTCATAGATGACGACGTCGGCGTCCTTTCCCGGGGCTAATGAACCTTTGAGGCTGTCGCAGGCGAAGATTTTTGCCGCATTTGACGCGCATACCTCTACAGCCTTATTGAAGGAGATGACCCCTCTGTTGGCCTGTGAGAGCATGTAAGGGTACATGTTTTCCACTCCTGGGCAGCCGTTGGGGATTTTGGTGAAATCTTTGTCGCCCCATGCCTTTTCGTAGCTCTGCACGGGGCAGTGGTCCGTGGCTACGGTTTGGATATCGCCGCGGCGCAGCCCATCCCATAGAGCGTTCTGTGATTCCTGTCCTTTGATGGGGGGGGAGCAGACAAAGTTGCGTCCGTCAGCGCGTTTGTAGACATCATTGGTGAAGTTGAGGTATTGCGGGCATGTTTCCGCATAGATGGGCAGTCCTTTGTCGCGGGCTGCGGTGACGGTTTCCAGGCTGCCTTTTGATGAGAGGTGGACGATGTAGAGCGGTGCTTCGGCGGCGCAGGCGATTTGCACAGCGCGGCTGACAGCCTCCTCTTCAACAAATTCAGGGCGCGAAAGATAGTGATACCATGGGTCAACTTTGCCTTGAGCCAGATATTCCGCAATTCTCGTACGAATTATTTCTTTGTTTTCGGCGTGCAATGCCACGAGAGTACCGCACTCGCGCGACTTTTGAAATAGCCGCAGCAGTTCGCCGTCGTCGAGAGAGAAGTCGTAGGTCATGTAGGCTTTGAAGGAGGTGACGCCCAAGGCGGCGCACTCTTCCATGCCACCGAGCAGAGTACCGCCGATGTCTGTTACTCCCAGGTGAAAGGCGTAGTCCACGCAGGCCTGAGTTTGCGCCAAGGCGTCGCGCCGTTTGATGCAGGCACTGAAGCTTTCTCCCGCCTCTTGTCCGGCGAAATCGAATACGGTGGTGGTGCCGCCGCAGGCCGCCGCTTTGGTGCCGCTGAAGTAGTCGTCGGCGGAGCAGGTGCCGCAAAAGGGCATCGCCAAGTGTGTATGAAGGTCGATAGCGCCGGGAAGCACCAGCTTGCCGCTGGCGTCAACTTCTTCTGCCGCTTCGTCTCTGAGATTACAGCCGATGGCGGTGATTTTACCGTTTTGCATGACAAGGTCGCAGTTGAGGCTTTCATCGGCAAAAATCAGCGTGCCGTTTTTTATGATGGTTTTCATGGAATCCCTCCGTTAGTTTGAATTAGCGAATCTGACATCTTTGAAAAAATTGAACCGGGAAAAGTATTCTTCGCTGTTGACGCTGTTTTGTGTGCAGACGAAGTTGAATTCATGCTTCATGGTGATGCCGGGCAGGTCGATTATCTTCATTCTGCCCGATTTTATCTCTTCTTCCGCTGCCGCGCGGTACATGAAGGTAATTCCCATATTTGCCGCCACCAGCTCTTTAATGGCCCTCATGTTGCTTATCTCGCAGACGCCGGCGAAACTTTCCGTGCTCATGTTATATTCGCTGAGCAGGTGAGAGAAAATGTCTCTGGTGCCTGAGCCGCTTTCGCGCAATATCAGCCGTTCCTTAGTCAGCTCTTCCAGCGAGACAGATTTTTGCGCGAGGTGCGAATCGGGGGAGCATAACCCGATAAATTCTTCCGTGCTGAACAGCTCAACGCAAAAGTCGGTCTTTTTAAAGTATCCCTCGATGATGAGGAAATCCAACTCACCGTCGCGCATTTTCAAAAATAGCTCTTCGGTGTTGTCCACCAGCATTTTCACCTTTGCCTCGGGATAACGCGCCAGCAGGGCGGCGATCAAGGGCGGCATGACGTATTCACCGATGGTTTTGGTGGCGCCGAAGGAGACAGAGGGCGCCTCAAAGTCGCCGCGGGAGAGGATTTTACGAATGTGTTCGCTGTCCGCAAACATCGCCTCGGTAAAATTGTACAGCATCTGCCCCCTCTTTGTCAGAGAGAATTTGCGGCCGCTGTAGGAGAACAATTTGCCGCTGTAGTATTCTTCGAGAAATTTGATGTGCTGCGAGACCGCGGGCTGGGTAATGTGCAGATGCTCCGCCGTTTTGGAGAAGTTTTGCAGCTTGCAGAGGATGAGAAAGGTTTCTAGTTTGCTGTTGAGCATAGCCTCACCTATCTATAAGTAAAATTTATATATTTATAAAATTATATAATTTGATATTATCACTGAAGCTGTCTAGAATCAAGAAAAATCAGCAATGTCGGAGGCACGTTATGGAGAATTTATTTAGAAAAATTACGGAAAATATTTGGTTTTGGTATATCACCGCGCTGGTTCTTTCGCTGGTTTCCAAAAATCCCGCTTTAGGGCTGGCTATTGGGGCGATTATCGGTCTGACTGTGGGCAATCCGCTGGCCGCCGCGACCGGTAAGATGTCAAAGAAGCTGCTGCAGCTGGCGGTAATTATGCTGGGCTTTGGCATGCAGCTTAATGTTGTGCTGCGTGTGGGTCTTTCTTCTGTGTGGGTGACGATGATTTCCATCACTGCCACTGTCTGTCTTGGAATGATTTTGGCGAAGAGTTTTCATGTGGAGAAGAATCTCGCGGTACTGATAAGTTCGGGAACGGCTATTTGCGGCGGCAGCGCCATCGCGGCAATGGCTCCTTCAATCGGTGCAGCACAGGCGGAGACGGCGGTTGCTATGGCGGTTGTCTTCTTGCTCAATGGCGTGGCTCTGATTATTTTCCCGCCTTTAGGCAAGTTTTTGGCGATGACAGAAGGGCAGTTTGGTCTGTGGTCGGCTTTGGCTATTCATGATACAAGCAGCGTGGTAGGTGCGGCGGCAATCTTCGGTTCTCAGGCTCTGGCTATTGCTACGACCGTAAAGCTGACGCGCGCGCTGTGGATTTTGCCTCTGGCCTTTGTTGGCGGCAAAATTTATAAAACGAATACCAAAGCGCCTTTCCAGTGGTTTTTGGTGGGATTTCTCGCCGCTGCGGCTCTGCGCATGGTATTGCCCTCCTTTGAATCAGCTTTTGATTTCGGTGCGACAGTGGGAAAGCATATGATGACGGGCACGCTCTTTCTTATCGGCGGCGGGCTGAGCCGTCCCGGACTTAAGAAAATCGGTATCAAGCCGCTGTTGATGGCGCTCTTGCTTTGGCTGGTAGTCTCTGTCGTGACCGCCTTTTTGATTAAAAACGGCATTGTCACTGTGCCGATGATGTAGCGCGTTTTGCCGAGGTTGGCAAATGATGCCAATTTACGGCAGCACGGTATGATTTCAACAGTTATGAGCGGATTATCGGTTATAAAGATATCCGTGTGTTGATTAACGCTAGAAAGGCCGGCGTATCACACATTTTGATGAAATAGCGGCTTGAAACGTTGTTGTGTTGTGCGTCGGTGCGGAATACAGCACCGACGCTTTTGTAAAAAAACAAACAGCGCAGCCTCCTGCTGGAGGCTGCGCTGTTTGTTTACAGTTCGCAGGTTTATTTTACTGTGACCTTCTCCATGATAACTTTCTTCAAGGGGCGGTCCTGTGAATCGGTGGGAACTTTGCCAATGGCTTCGATGACGTTCATGCCTTCGATTACATGTCCGAAGATGGCATGTTTGCCGTCAAGCCAAGGGCAGGGAACAAGGGTGATGAAGAACTGTGAGCCGCCGGTGTTGGGGCCGGCATTCGCCATTGAGAGGACGCCCGGCTTGTCATGTTTCAGACCTTTGCCGAATTCATCGTCGATGGTGTAGCCCGGTCCGCCCGTACCTCTTCCGAGGGGGCAGCCGCCCTGGATCATAAACTGATCGATTACCCGATGAAAGATAATGCCGTCATAATACTTTTTGCCGATGAGGTCGGTGAAGTTCTTCACCGTTTTCGGGGCGAGGTCGTTGTAGAGCTCGATCTTAAAGGTGCCCATTGTGGTATCAAATGTCGCTACCTGACGTTTCGCCTTTGCTTCTGCTTCATTTCCCGCACATGCCAATACGATCACTCCTATTGCGATTATTGCCATCGCTAATTTTTTCATGATGTTACCTCCCAAAGAGAGACTCTTGCCTGCAAGATTCTAACATTAAACGCCCGCAATCGCCATATCATAATATAACGATAACCGCAGAGGCAAGAGCCGCCAATCGCTGTTCTTAGCGCAAGGGCAGCGATTGGCGGCTCTTGCTCAAAAAACTTCGGACGCGGCTCTTTATCGCCGCTGCGGCAAAAAAACAGCTAAAGGCTGACCTTGACGCGGTATTTTTTGATAAAACCGCATGGGTGGTAGGACATTTTCGCCTCTCGCAAGCCTGGGTCGTTCATGTCCTCTTCACGGTTGGCGATTTTCAGCTCAGGGTGCTCCTGGAGCATGTGAGAGAGGAATTCCTTGTTAATCGCCTGATAGCCGGCGCTGTATTCCAAACTGGCTTTTTCAAAGTGAACAACAATCATGTCGCCTGAGAGTTCGCCGATGGTGTAGGCGGCGATTTCGTCTCCGACAAAGATGACGCCCCCGCGTAGGTGGGGGATTCTGTCCCAGTTCTGCAAAATGCGTTGAATGCCATGGTTTTCCTGCACCAGGCCGGGAGTTTCCGCACAGTGGTTTGCCTGACACCATACCTGCTGAAAGTCGGTGATTTCGGCGGCGATTTCATTGTTGATGCTTTTGTAGGTATAGTTGTAAGTGCGGCGGAATTGGTTGACGCGGTTTCTCTTTTTCATATATTTATTGCCCGAAAGAGTGGCTAAATCTTTGATATTGTAGAGATATTCCCAATTACCCCGGTCTTCCTCAACCTTGAGCTTGTCGCCGAACTGTGACCGCCAAATGTTAAGCAGCTTCTCCGGCACTAGGCAAAATTCCGCCTCTTTGCCGTATCTCTCCTCCAAAAGCTCTGCCCAGTTGTCCCGATGCCAGTTGCCGATGGGAGCTAAGTTGTAGATTGAGGGAATTGTCTGCCTGATCCAGTAAAGACCGGTCTCGCTGTCAGGTGCCGCTTGGTAGCCGTATGCTCCCTCAGACCAGCCCCATAATATGGGAAAACTGTAGTCAGAGGCGCGCTGGTCTGTTTGCGTCCAGTGTTCCATGTAAATTTTTACATCGTCTATTTCTATATCTCTGAATGGGAGCTGCAAGAAGATTCCTCCGTTGTTTTTATATCGTCTATAAAGATTATCTCTTTTAAGGTAAAATTTCCATAGCAAAAGGGCTTATATCTGGTAAAATTAGTGAGTATGAGTTTATTATATTTCAATTCCCGCATCTTTACGTGCTTATATAAAGAGAGGAACGTGTCCTTATAAATGTCTGAAATTAATAACAACAATATAGATAAAAAAGTCACCTGCCCGGAGATAGTCCCGGAGGAGCAAATCGGCGCCACAGATGAAGAGCGTCAGTGGGCTCTTAAAAAAGAGCCGCGCCCGCCCGTGCCGCGCTCAGTGTTCTTTGCCATCGCCATTATCGTACTGCTGGCCTTTGTCGGCGGCACTTTTTGGTACTACCGCACCAATGTTCTTCCCGAAAAATATCACCAAAGAGCAACCTCGCTGATGAAGCAGGAAAAATATCAGGAGGCAGGGGCCCTCTACCTAAAGGTGCTTAAGCTGCGTCCTGAACGCAAAGACGTGCTTTATCAAATTGCCTATTGCCTGGAGATGACCGGCAAAAAAGATGAAGCCGTATCACGCTATGAAGAACATCTTAAGATGATGCCCCACGACGTCAAGGCGCTGCTGCGCCTAGGCTGGCTCTACATGGAAAGAGGCGAGTATGAACGGGCTCTGATAGTCTTAAGAGATGCCGCCAAAAGAGACCATAAAAACTTGGAAGTTTGGAGTTTCATGTCAAAAGCGGGACTCAGCCTCAAAGACCGCGAGACCTCAATTGAAGCGTTTTTGAAAATTTCTCAGCTGCAAAAAGAGCCGCAGGAAGTTTATGCGGCGGCGAGAGAGCTGATGAAGCTCTCTGCCTGGGAAGAGGCCATATCCGCCTTTGACAGCTTTACCAAGCTCGCGCCGGAAGACAAGCGCGGTGAACACGGTGCCGCAGCTGCCAAAGCGATGCTAGGCTATCCGACAGACCAAAAGTTTGTCATCGTTCCCGGTGAATCTTTGGGAGTTGTTCGTCTCGGTGACAGCAAAGAGGGATTAAAGAATCTCTTAGGCCGCCCTGACGGGAAAGAGTTCACTCAAATAGGCGGAAAATCTCTGCTGGCGGAAAAATCAGCGGAAATATGGAGCTACAACAAGAGCCTTCCCGGACGCGGAATAAGGGTAATCTTCGTATCCGGCAAGGTTAAAGAGATAGAAAGTTCCTCACCTGCCTATAAAACGGCAAATGGACTGGGACTTTCAAACTTCATGCTGACTAAAAACGCCGACAAACTAAAATCTCGCAAAAAAGCGGAAAACGGCACCACCCTCTGCCTGGTAAAAGATGGTGGACTGACCTTCTATGCCGCGAAACTCAACGATGAAGGTACGGATGCCAAATATAAAAAGCTTCGCGTCCACAAAGGCGACGCCTCCATCGACAACATCAATGGCTTCAGCAGCCTGCTTGACCTGTTTGAATAACGCTGAGGCACGCTAATGCGCACCCAAAACTCTTAGCTTCAATACTCGATGCAAAAAGACCGCCCTTTAGGGCGGTCTTTTTATGCTTTCACACTACAGCGCAAAACCTGCGGCATCAAGCTTCTCGGCGATTGTCCTTACTTCTCTTTGCTCTTGCGGCACTGCCATTTACCGATACGGCGCCCCAAACACTGCTTCATTGCTGCCAATGGCGCAGCTCCTCTTAGGGCAGGACTGTTTTTCGGCAAAAGCTTATACAAAGATGGGACGCTATTGCTTCTAACCGTTGGCACGACGGATTTATTTGTCCTCGTGCCACATTGCCTCCGTTGCTCCTTGCCGCCCTTAGCGCCGCAAAAGGCAGCAAAATATCTGCTTGCGTCATTCAACCAATGGCGCAAAAGAAGTTTCACCGCTGTTGTCCTAAAACAACTCGCAATAAACAGCGGCGTCTCTTGTTTCTTGCCGCTGAGGCTGCCTTGCTTTTGTCTTTCTGCCGTCAGGTCCGCTTGCTATTTGTTTTTTAGCGTTTCCGCTTGTTCTATGCGCAGCTTATCGGCGTTCTTTTGCCCCACATCATGGTACAGCCCAGTCCAGACCTCTGCATCATCTCCCTGCATAGGCGAAAAAAACCGTTTCAGAGCTGTTTTTCCGCACAAGAACAGGCATGGAATAGATTTGTCTATGGTTTGCACCAGCAGCCGCGGCTTTTGCTGCCATTGTCCCTGCTTATCCCGCCCCTTTTCGCCTTCGCTCCTGAATAACCGCTGCCAAGTACGCGGCGTTAGCACCGCAAACCGTTGCGCTGTAAGGGCTCAAGCCATAGCAGCAGGTATCTTTATCCGCTTTATTGCGCCTTCTGTGTCTCTTGCTGCCTCTTGTAAAGCTTGATGATTTCCCACCAAAAGGTGGCAATCGCCGCAACGGTGATGACTTCAGCAAACTCAAAGAGTGTTAAAGGTTTGACCTTTGCTGTCATTGCCAGAGCGGGAACGGAAGAGATCAAAATCAAACTTCCCAAAACGGCGAAGTTTATTAAACAAGGTATGGGGTCGAAGGGCGCGCCTGTGCTCTTGGCGAAGGCGGCTCTCCTATCTGAGCGGTTGACATAGACGAGGAAGAGGTTTGCCAGCACCAGCACAGCAAGGAAAAAAGTTCTCGCATGTTCCGCGCCGCCTCGTGGCAGCATCATGCAATAAGAGCCGAAGGCGGCGGCGAAAATTACCAGTCCCTGCACCAAAGCCTTGCCCAAAATCGCGCCTGTAACCATGGAAGAATTCATCGCCCGCGGCGGTCTATTCATAATATCTGCCTCCGCAGGCTGCCGTTCAAAGACAATAGAGCAGGTGGGGTCGATTATCAGCTCCAAAAGCACCACATGAATTGGTGCCAGCAGAGTCGGCAGTCCCAGCAGCGGTGCCGCCAGCGCGGAGAGTGCTATGGGAATGTGTATCACCAGCACATACTCCATCGCCTTGCGGATATTATCGTAAATGCGCCGCCCGTCCCTGACCGTGTCCACAATAGTTGCAAAATCATCGTTCAGCAGCACCATATCTGCCGCTTCACGCGCTACCTCCGTGCCGCGCTCTCCCATGGCGATGCCGATATCCGCATACTTAAGCGCGGGGGCGTCGTTTACGCCGTCGCCGGTCATCGCCACCACTTCGCCGGCGGCGCGGAAAGCCTTAACTATCCTCATCTTTTCCCGCGGTAAAATGCGGGAGAAAATTGTCACATGCTTCAGCCTCTCGGCAAGTGCGGCGTCATCGAGAGTTTCCAGCTCATAGCCGCTGATAATCTCATGCTCTTTCCTTCCGCCGCTGTCGATGCCAACCTCATGGGCGATTCTGTGGGCGGTGACGCTATTGTCGCCGGTGATCATGGCCACTCTGATGCCGGCGCTGCGGCAGGCGGCAATCGAAGCGGGAACAGCTGCCCGCGGAGGGTCGATAAAGGCGGTAAGTCCCACCAGTTCAAGACGGCAGCTGCTGAGATTTTCGGGAATCTCCTCCATTGAGCGGCAGACAGCCACAGCCAGCACGCGGCAGCCCATATCCGCCAGCCGCCTCTGCGAAGCTTCCGCTGCCGCCCTTTCTTCCGCCGTCAAAGAGCAAAGGGGAAAAATATTTTCCGGCGAGCCTTTAGCCGCCAGCGTCGCCCCATCTTTGCGCCGCCAAATATGTCCCATCATGCGTGCTTCAGATGAGAAGGGATATTCATGGACAAGCTCGCCGCCCTGCAAAGCCTCCACATCAAGACCGCAGTCTGCGGCTCTTTTCACCAGCGCTCTTTCCATCGGGTCGTAGGGGTTGGTCTCCGAGGCCAGCACCGCAGCTTCCAAAAGCTCCGCTGTGCTTTTGCCCGCGGCGGGAAGCAGTTCGCGCAAAGACATATTGTTTTCCGTCAATGTGCCTGTCTTATCCACACAAAGCACGGTGATGGCACCTAGAGTTTCCACTGATGGTATTCTTCTTATCAAGGCGCTGCGCTTAGCCAGACGCCATGCCCCCATGGCTAGAAAAACGGTCAAAATCACGGGAAACTCTTCGGGGATAGTCGCCATGGCGAGGGTGATGCCGGAAAGAGCGGCCGCAATAAAGGTGCTGCCGTTACGCAGTGTGGCGATAACCACCAGCACCATCATACTTAAACTGAAAAAGGAACAATTTCTCACCAAATGGCGCGTCTGCTTCTCAAGCGGCGTTGGTCTGTCGGGCGCGCCTGCCACATCAGCGCCTATTTTGCCGTATTCCGTCAAGAGTCCTGTGGCTGTCACCTGTACTGAGGCACGCCCGGTAATGACGTTGGTGCCGCAGTAACAGTAGTCGCCGCGCCAATGGCGCGAATCACCGCTTTCCAAGAACGTGCTTTTCCAGACAATATCGGACTCGCCCGTGAGGGCAGACTCATCAACTCCCAGCCCGTCGCAAAAAACGATCTCTCCGTCGGCGGCGATTTTTTCGCCCTCCTTAAGCAGCATCGTATCTTTAGGCACTAAATCTTCGGCAGCGATGGAGACTTCCGCGCCGTCTCTAATCACCGTGACCCGCGGCGAAGAGAGACTGCGCAGTGCTTCCAGCGTCTTATCCGTGCGCCACTCCTGATAGAGATTGATGCCTCCCATAAAAATAATAAAAAGAAGCATAATGACGCCGTCCCGCACCTCGTTTAACAAAAAATAAATCAGCGAGGCACCGATAAGCAGCAAAAAGACCGGCTCCATAAAAATTTTGGCCGCCGTCTTTAAAAAACTGCACTTTTCCGCCGCGGCAAGCTCATTGCGCCCGAACTTGCGTCTGCTCTCCAAAACCTCTTGCGTGGTCAAACCTTTCAAATTCTCTTCTGCACCGTATAACATGAACAACCTCTCCTCACATTCCGCGGCTAATAAAATACGGCCTGCGGAATCGTTAATTAAAACGGTCCCGCAAGCCGTAAAATAATTCACGCTTGCTGCCGGGTTGTCGTCCCGGCCCAGCCCCACGCGCAAAAAGCGCATCGCCTGCTCCATTGACTGTACTGCTGCGGTGATTATCGGGCTCAGATAGATTTTTGTCAATGTGGCAATATTCGCTTACTAGCCGTGGCAGTGCCGCTTACAAAAGACAGGCGGCGCAAAGAGATTTCTAAAATGTTTTAAAACTCGCCATTTGCCATATTCTCCCTGCGCCAGAGACAGCTGTCATGCCTTGGACACTCGTGGCACATGGAGCCGACCTTGGTCTCCTTATAATGAGGGCCAATGCCGATCAAAGCGGAATTGGAAATGTGGGGCAGCAGAAAAGAGGCGTCATTAAGCGTCAGTCCCAGAGCCTCGCCGTGCCCCAGACGATACAGATCGGCTTGCCCGCGGACGCTCCAGCCCTCCACAGACCCCGGCTGCATCGAAGGCCCCACACCCCAGCCCTTCGCCGCGGCTATGCCTTCCACTTCCGCGCGCAAGTGCGCTGACATCTCCGCTAAAGCTCTGACGCCGAAAGAATCAAGAAAATACATCATTAAATAATCCTCCCGCTCCGCACTGCTCTTCATGGCCTGTACCAAAGCGTCGCCTGCGGTGCAGAGGGCGATTGCCACTTCATGGGCGGGAAAAAGATAGCCGATGCGCGGGCCGATAAAGAGATTCTCCCGCCTGTCGCCGCAGCGCAGCGAAAGCGACTGGCAGCCTTCGGCGATCTCCTCTTTGCCGTAGATCTCATAGACGGCGCGTAAATCCAGCAAAGCGCGCCCCTCGTCATAAGCCCGCCGCGCCGCCGCCGAAATATCAGCTTCCGCAGCCCTCCGCCCGCTCTTCCTCGAGGCCGCCGCCAAATCTTCCCAGCCAAATTTCAGCTCACGCAAAGTGATAATCTCCAAAATTCCCACCCTCTCTTTGCTGAATTATTGCCGCCCCCTATTTAGCCGGCTGTGTTAAAAGAGATGTTTTTTACAAAAATGTCTTGAAAGAGCCGATGAGAAGCCAGCTCGAGGTGTTTTACCGATTGTGAAACCGCCGAAGCTTCCTCTGCAAGCGAGTTATTTGAAAGAATCTTAACTGCGCCTAATCCGGAGCTGTTACCAATGGGGGAGATAATCTCTCTTTTAACCTTAGGGAGCAGCCCTATTTCGGAGGCGTTGGCGATATTCAAATAATTACCAAATGCCCCTGCAAGAAATATTTGTTCTATCTCATCAATATTTTTTTCCGATTCTTCAAGCATAATCTCTATTCCTGTAAGTATCGCTGCTTTTGCCAGCTGAATTTCTCTGATATCTTTTTGTGTTATATAGACCGCTGTGGAACTGTTTTCCGTCAGAGAAAAACTTGCTGGTTTAAAAAGGTTCAGCAGACGTGCTAATTTGCTGTTCTTAATATCTTCTGTTTTCGCGAATCTGCCGCTGTCGGTGACGACGCCGCTTTTAAGCAAGACCGCAACGGCATCGACAAGACCGGAGCCGCAGATGCCGAGAGGTTCTTTGGCGGCGATGGTTGTAATCTTTATATTATTATCATAAATACCCACAGAATCAATAGCGCCCGCGGAAGCTCTCATGCCGCAGGTGATTTTCGCCCCTTCAAGTGCAGGGCCGGCGGCGGCTGAGCAACAAAGCATAAAATTTTTATTGCCAAGCACCATCTCATTATTCGTGCCGATATCGATCAACAGCGAAAGTTTTTCTGTGTGTGCCATTCGGCTGAGAACAATGCCGGCGGTGATGTCTCCGCCGACAAAGCCGGAGATGTTCGGCACAATTTCTATGGGGGTTTTTTTGTTTAAATCAAGCCCGAGATCTCCTGCCTCATACGGCGGAAAGCGGAGATACTCGGGGATAAAGGGGGATCTGCCAATGGAGGAAGGGGAGACTCCGGCAAAAAGATGTGACATGGTTGTGTTTCCCGCAGCCAGTATTTTTGAGAGGTCGTCTTTAGCAACACCTTTTTCATAAAACTGCTGAAGCATCTCATTTAATTTTTTTATTAGGATATTGTGTAATACGGAGATTCCATCTTTATTGGCATCGGCGTAGCTTATTCTTGAAATAACGTCGGCACCAAAACAAGTTTGCGGGTTTATTGCAGAGGCCGTGCCTAAGATTTCTCCATTTTTGATATTAACCAGATACATTACAATTGTAGTTGTGCCAATATCTAGGGCGATCCCGTAGGTTGGCGTTTCTGAGCTGGAGGGTAAAATAGCGGATTTTTGTTCTGTTCCGTATGTGAGAATTTGCGCCGCACCATCTCTTTGGGAGTTGTGAAAGACGACCATGCCATTTACAGCCTCTGTTTGGCAGGCAAGGCTGTATACCTGTGAGTTCGCTTTTTCTGTTAGAATTTTACCTCGTGAAGAGGCAAGTTCCGTGGCGTTTTTTATAATAACTTGGCATTTCCCGCATTTTCCGTTGCCGCCGCAGGGTTCGTCCAAATATATGCCGGCTCTTCTTGCCGCAGTGCTGATAGTATCGCCTGGTTCGATGTCCACCTTGATGTTGTCAAAGAAGAAAAAGCCTTTATTCTCTGTCATTTTTTTCTCTCCGTTAGTCTGTTTGAAGCGCAGAATATTAGTTGCGTCCAAAGGTGAATGACACTCCCTACTCCATCGGTAACTATTTCGTCGTGCCGTTCATAATTTATTTCAGCGGCAGCGGCTCCGGCTGTTGCTGCTCGTCTTTCCATCCACGGAGTCATAATCTCTACGGTATATTTAGCGGCATCATCAATATTTTCATAGTCCATAATTCCCGAAGGCAGATGAGCTCTTATCAGTCCGTTTCCCAGCGGAGTCAGCAAAACGGTGTGCCTGAGATAAAAGGAGCCGATGGCGGCTCCCACAGCACCCGTTACCTCGGCATACTCCGGCAGCAATGCTCTGGTTCCTAAGGCTTCACCGACTTCGTTTATAAAAGCCCAGGCAGGAGCCCCGGCACCGACGATGACGCCGTCAAGTTTTGGTGTAATGCGCGGTCCTATGAGGTCTTTGTGTAAAAGTGTGTCTGAAAGAATCTTTTCCGTTTCTCCTCCTGCTTTGAGCGGCCTTCCCGCACGGGTGAAACTTTTGCGCAGCACGTTGAGAGCAATATTGTGCACTACCGTGCGGCAGACATCTTTAGCGAAAGAGTCTGCTTGCTCACACTTTTGCGTAATAATCGCCGCAGCTGTCCGGGAAGCTTTACTGTCCCATTTATTAAGTTTTCCTAGAACGCAAAGTGCGTCTGTTGGGGTAAATCCAGACAAAGAGATCAGCCCTTTGTCTTCCATTTCTTCAATCTTAGTAAGCCAAAGCCGCGAAAAACGCTCTTCACCAATTAATTCATTTGCTGTCAGAGGCGTTTTGTTTACTGAGGCTACAACCTTCGCTTCAAAATCATTGCCGGCGTCGATCTCTCTTCCCTTGTTGATTATTAAAGGTTCATCAACGTTCAAATTTTTCTCGTCAAGCAACTTTTTCATCTCTGAAGTGATTTCGGGAAATTCCGATGCTTCCGTGCAAATGGGTCTAACTCTTTTAGGCCCCACAGAGATCATTCCATATCTGTCTCTCGGCAGGACTCTGCTGTCTCCGCCGAGTCCGAAAGTGTAGATATCGATGGTTTTTATCAATGTTCGGTGCTCACCTATTTTTGCTCCTTCAGGGTTTAACTCTGGATGCCCCTTTTCGTCAAGATAGATGATATCGGTAGTCGTGCCTCCCACATCAACAACCCACGACGGAGAGGCAAGTTTATCCGCTTTCGCCAAGTGTCTGGCCCCGACAGCACTTGCCGCAGGGCCGGAAAGAATTGTCTCAATAGGATGCAGCTTTGCCCATTCTAAGCCCACTAATGTTCCGTCACTTTTGACTATTGAGATAGGCACTTCGATATTCTTTTCTTTGAAAACTAACTCTACCGATTCCAATAGCTCCATTACTACTGGAATAAGGTCTGCGTTAAGCGCGGCTGTGACAGCTCTCAGCATTGCGTCTAGATCGGAGGCCAACTCATGCCCGCATGTGACGTACGTCCGTGGGGAAAACTCATTGATAAGATTTTTTACTTCCAGCTCATGCGATGGATTGCGGACAGAAAAATATCCAGATACCGCGATGGCCTCAACTTGAGAAACAGTCTCAGGCAGCCACTTTTTTACAGACTCTAAATCAAGAGGCACGGTCTCATTTCCCTTAGTGTCATGTGCGCCGTTGACGATTAACACCTTATCCGTGTGAAAACGGTTCTGTTTTATGGCTGTTTCTACTCTTTCTTTGTCGTAACCCATAAGAATCAAAGCTGTTGTACGTGTACGGTTTTCAACGATGGCGTTTGTGGCGAAGGTTGTGGCGAGGCTAACTGATTTTATCGTATCGGAGGAGATATTCGCCAATATCAAATCCAGCCCACGACGTATTGTAGCCGGCATATCCTCTCTCAATGTGGGAGTTTTCGCACAAGCTATTACAGACAGATCCTTTTCAGAAACGAGGGCGAGGTCGGTAAAAGTCCCGCCGGCGTCGATACCCAAAACACCAAAATTATCCGATAATTTCAACATAATTTACACGTCTCCTAAGAAAATAACTATTTTTTGTTTTTGTAGTAAAGAAGCTCTCCATGAATAGATTCGTCCAGACCGCGGTCCTCTTCGTTCAGTGTCAGCCGTAGCGGAACAAAAATAGAGATAAACTTTAAAATAATAATGGTTGCCAAGACAGAGTACGCCAGTACAGACAACACACCCAGCGCCTGTACTGTAAGCTGAGCCGCATTGCCGTACATTGCTCCTCCTTTTGGAGCCAGGGCGGGATCGGCGAACACTCCTGTTAAAATAACTCCGCAAGCACCACCAACTCCATGGAGCGAAAAAACGTCCAATGTGTCGTCAATATGAAGATTTGACCTGATGCGCACCGCCATGTTACAAACAAAACCACCCAACAACCCTGCCGGAAGGCTGTAAAACGGCTGAACAAAGCCCGCCATCGGGGTGATAATAATTAGTCCCGCGACACCGCCCATCAAAGTATCCAAAAGTGTTACTCTTTTTGAGTCGGCATAGCTGAAAAGCAGCCAAGACAGGGATCCCGCCGCACTTGCCAGCAAAGTGTTGCAAACAGCCAAGGCGGCAGTTCCGTTCGCCGCTAGGGCGCTGCCGCCGTTAAAGGCGAACCAGCCTGCCCAGAGAATACCCGTACCAACTGCTACATACATCATATTACAGGGAGTATAATCCCTCTTTTCTCGTGCGCCTACAATAAGGACGGCAGCTAATGAGGAGATTCCGGCGGAAAGGTGTATCACAAGTCCTCCGGCAAAATCCATTAATCCCATCTCTGCCAAAAATCCGCCTCCCCAAACCCAGTGAGCAATCGGAGCATATACTAAAACCATCCAAAATGCGATAAATAGGCAATATGCTTTGAAACTTGCTCTCTCAGCAATGGCTCCGGAGATAAGTGCCGGGGTGATTATCGCGAAGGCAAGCTGAAATACAAAGAAAAGTACTAGAGGAATGTTGGGCGTGATGCTGTTGTGGGCAAAAACACCAACACCTTTCATAAAGAGAAAAGATGTATTACCGATAATACCGCTGACATCACCGCCGTAGGCGATACTAAACCCACATATCGCCCAGAGCAGGCTGACAATACCGATAGAAATAAAACTTTGCTCCATGATGCCGATGACGTTTTTCCTTCTCACAAGACCGCCGTAAAATATCGCCAGTCCCGGCGTCATAAAAAAAACAAAGATTGTGCAGAAAATAATGTAAGCAATGTCTGAGTTGTTCATGATATTCATTCCCTCTTCTGACCTCTGCCCCGCCATTGATGTCGGCAACGGAGTGGGTGAAGTAATATATTTCATATATTTTATATTATGACATGAAATATTTCAAGAAGAAAGAGTGCGGTTGAGACGGAGGAAGAACGATTAAGCGCGGAGGTCGGTAAAAAGGTCTTCTCATATGATTGAGTTAAGAGCAGAAAAGCCCCTCGCTTTTTCTGCAGACAAACAGTCGGATACAAAACATGGGCTGAAAAGACATGTTTCAAGTGTTCTTTCCAGCCCATGATAACTAAGAGAGAGATAACCTACTTGTTGTAAACGCCGTTGTTAAGGTAGTTCAGCAGATCCTCTTTGCTCATATTATCGATTCCGAGATATTCAAGTGTGTAGCCCTCATTGAAGAAGCTCTTCTTGTGCATAGCTCCGGCAAGGACGATCATCGAGTCGATAATCGGTGTGGCAACGCCGTAAGCCTTTCCCAGTTCGTGGTAGATTTTGCAGCCTACTGGCACGTCTTCGGTGATATAACGGTGGTGGATGCTGTTCGGGCCGGTGTTGCTCTCTGTTGTTGGCTCATCAAGCGGCAGCCACATGTTGTCCTTACCGTTTTTATCAAGTCCCATATACTCCTGAGCGAGGA
The DNA here is from genome assembly GCA_964522805.1 of uncultured Synergistaceae bacterium. GTDB lineage: Bacteria > Synergistota > Synergistia > Synergistales > Synergistaceae > CAZBYL01. The sequence goes on from CAZFWP010000009.1 coordinate 20,063, forward strand.
TGCTGCGGCGGTTGAAGAATGACTCATAAGAGTAGCGGGGCACGCCTACGCCGATGGCATCCGCAATGGCGATTTCCTCATTATAGAACTGGTACTGGACTTCGCATACTGAGGGGCAAAGTGCGTGTGCGTACATAGAGTAGCCGCTCTTGTCAAAATCACCGAAAATCTTTCCCCAGTTCTCCATTGTGGAGACGCCGAGCAGAGCAGCAGGAACATGAATGACAGGATTAATATTGGAAAAGCCAATGTCAAGGACGGTATTTCCCTTTGCAGGGCCGTCGCCGTTGGTTACTGCGTCAATGCAGGGAAGAGACTTGGACGCTTCAAAGAAATCATCGATATCCGTCATCGGCAGTGTCGCGCCGCGAAGTGTGATAGCGCGGTACTTTACGCCGACATGGGGAAGCATCATGCCGCCCACCGACTCTATTCTTGTTCCGTAAGGTGCGCTGGACCATGCTCCGACAATTACTTTCTTTGTGCAGCCGGCTTCTCTCATCATTTTGCGAAGGAGCAGCGACGCGTAGTTATCTGTGAAGATGCTGATAACCTGACCGTCTTCAAGAAGCGGGATAAGCTGACGGAAGAAATGCTCGTGCGCGAAAGCGGGAGCAGCGACGACGATGTGTCCTGCACCCTTGACGGCTGCTGCCATGTCTGTCGTGATAACATCAAATTTCGCATTTCCTGAACGTTTGAAGCCGTAAAGATTTCTCTGAATACCGTCAAGGTCGATGCCTGTTTTATCAAGGTTGGCGAGTGTCTTTTCGGCGAAGGGCATCATATCAAAAAGGCGCACTTCTCTTCCTGCCAGTTTCATATCCGCAGCGCATGTTTTACCTACAGCACCGCCGCCGAGAACCGCTATCGGCATCTCTTTAAGATAATCCATTTTTGCCATTTCCGTAACCTCCAAGTAATATTATTTATTAGTAACTTTGCCTGCATCGGTCCTTACGATGCACGTAATCACAACATATGCTCTCTGTTACGCTACTGCGAGAAGCTTCTTTGCGACGACAACTGCGTCGTTCGCATCTGATGAATAGTTGGCGCCGATCTTATCGGCGTACATCGGTGAAAGCGGCGCGCCTCCAACCATCACCTTCATATCATCAAGCAAGCCTTCTTCTTTGAGTGCGTCAATAACATCCTTCATCGTAGCCATGGTTGTTGTCAGCATTGCGGACAGCCCGATGATATCGGGACGAATCTCCTTAACCTTTTCAATAATTTTTGCGGCAGGCACATCTACGCCGATATTTATGACTTCAAATCCAGCTCCTTCAAGCATCATTCCAACAAGCTTAATGCCGATATCATGGAGGTCTCCCTCAACTGTCACAGTAAGAATCTTTGCTGAGGCTTCCACTCCGGAGGCAAGCAGCAGCGGTTTGATAATTTCCACTCCGGCCTGCATCGCTTTCGCGGCGACAAGAACTTCGGGAACAAACATCTCTCCCTCTTTGAAAAGGTCTCCGACCTCGTCCATGCCGGCAAGCAGACCTTCGTTAAGAATTTCCTTCGCGATAATGCCCTCTTCGACAGCTTTCTGCACTGATGATTTAACTAGGCTGACATCTCCGTCAACAAGTGCCTCTGCGATTATTTCAAGAGTTTTTGAGCTCATATCTGCATTCTCCTTTGTAAGTTAATCTCAAAATCCAAGTAAGCGATGTTTTATAAAAATTACTTGTTAAGAAGCGTTTTCCACTTTTTCTCGTGTTCGTCAAGAATGGGGAAGATTGCCGGGTCGATATCGGGGTTTACCGGAGCGTTAATAAGTTCCAATGTTTTTTCCTTAATCTTGTTTGTGAACGAGTCCGCCGCCACTTCCGCTGTCAGGCTTCTGTCGAAGATTTGTGAGTACCAGACCTGTTTAAAGTTACACAGGGTAGAATCTTCCTCAAGGTAGTGCCCTCTGGGACCAACCTTCTTTATTGTCTCAAAGAGGAAAGAATCATCGGAGCAGTCAATGCCGCCCTGATAGACGCGCAGCATATCAACAACTTCATTTGTGTAAACATAAAGCTCAGGTGAAATTGCCGAGGCGTGGTTCATGACTCCAAAGTCATGCACGATATCTGCGCCGGTTAAAGCCGTCGAGAGAATAGCCATCGTCACCTCAGAGGCGGTCTGCATATCAAGATGCTGCGAATCTGTGCAGCCTGCGGTGCCGAAGAAAGGCACGTTATAAAAATCTGCCATCTCTGCAGAAGCGGCAATACCAAAATGGAATTCCGGCGCGCCATATGAGCCTGTGGTTGTCTTCATATCAAGAATAGTAGGCATGCTTCCGGCAATAAATGCTGCTCCTGGATAATAAAGCTGCTGTATTACCAACCCGGAGAGAATTTCGGCAAAGTTTTGGGCAAGAGCTGCCGCGAGGAATATCGGTGACGTGCCGCCGCGCATTGAATAAGGCATGTAAACGCAGGGAACTCCTGCCTCAGAGCAGATAATAAGCTTTTTTAGACTGTCTCCGCTGTGGTTGAAAGGCGGAACCGGCTCGCAATAGCCAAAAATAAAGGGTTTTTCTCTCAAAGCGTCACTGCCGCCCTTAATGTCTCTTGCAAGGTCAACGATATCTCTGTATGTTGGGGCGTAGTCGGGGCTGAAATACATCGGTTTTGTCGTATACTTCAGAGTGTTGGAAAAATTCATTCTGCCTGCGATTGTAGGGTCGCAGTCAGCTATCAGTCCGTTGCTTGCGAGATAGTTGACGTTGGGAAGGGCATCGGCAACCTTTGCCACGTGTGACGAGGTTTCCATCGTATGAGTGGTTATCTTGCTGGTGACAGGGTCAACATACGAAAGGCTGCTAGTGGAGCCGCCAAAATATTTATTAACCTTATTGACGTCCATCGCCAACTCACCGTTGACAGTATAAAGCTTAAACCCTGACGGCACTGTTTCAAGAGCCTTATCCACCATGCAGCTCGGAATTGATACATAGCCGTTGTGAATCTCTTTCGCTCCTGCGTCAAGAAGGCGGGATCTTACATCGGGGTCGCCGATAATCATTCCGACCTCTTCCATTATTCTCCTGGCATAGGAGTCTATCTTCTCACATCTCTCTTTGCCGAGAATCTGCAATTTATAGCTTGGTGACACATAATGCTCTGTTGCTTTTTTCTTTTTTACCCTCGCCATCGGACATGTCCTCCTTAAAATAAAAACTGTTACTCGTGACTGTTAATTGATCAAATTCAAGCCGTCGAAAAGTTCTCCCGCTTTTTCAAGTTTCTCTAAATTCATCACTTTCTCATAGAAAGCCTCTGTCTTTTCTTTGCCGAGGACAGGCGTGACAAAACGCGTGTATTTTTCTTTAATAGCTGCGTCATCGAAGGGTTTGTAGTTATAGTCTCCTTCCGGCTGCATGGCGTTGCTCTTATAGACGGTGCCGTCCTGCATGGTAATTTCCAGGCGTGTTTTTGTTGTGGTGGGGAAGATAGCCTGGAGCTCCGGGTCGTGCTCCACTTTCATCTTTGACATAAGGGAAAGAACTTTCTCATTCTTATATTCATTAAGAGCCTGACGGGGGCCAACCTGTCCGAAAACCAAATAACAGGCGATGGGGAAGCCGATATTGTACTGGGCGTTTTCCGTATTCGTAGGTGCTGAATATGGCAAAGTGATGGCTTCTGTGAAAGAACAAATCTTTATCTCGGTTATATCGTCGACTTCGAGATGGTACTTATCCATCAAATCCTTTGCTGCGTAAGCTCCAGCATGTGTCCAGCGGCAGGCGCAGAATGGCTTGAAATAATTCTGCTCAGCGCGGTATTTTTTGCCGAGAGTCTCTATCTCTTCAACAGCTTCTTTAAATGTGAAAAGAGGAGGAATGCCGGTGTGCCCCTTTTCTGCCATCAGTGCGGAAACAGTTCCCGACATACTTCCCCAAGCAATAGCGTCTTTCAGCATATTGGGATAATCAACGCCTCTCATCATTGGAGAATAGGCGCCCCAACCTTCGGCAATACCAAGTCCCTGGAAAAAAGTTTCAATATCATACTTTTTGATATTGCAATGTCCAGCGACAATGCCCAGCCCGCTCCACGAACCTGTTGAGTGATAATCGGGGCGGAGCTTATGGGCAAGCACAGAAGCTCTGATTCCTATTTCGTATGCAACAAGCATGGCGTCGAGGAACTGTTCTCCGGAAAGCTCCATCTCCTCTGCCAGAGCCAATATCGCAGGCATCACAGAGGCGCTGCAATGCCCCTTTGTCGGTCTGTTTCCGTCATCGCAGTCAAGAGCATTAGCTGATGCGCCGTTTGCAAAAGATGCACCAACCATCGCCATTCTTCTGTTCTGACCAAGTACGGTGCACTTCCCGTCCGCGTACTGAGTATTTACAACATCTCTTGTAATGTGGCTGACAGGAGCTTCCGTGCCGGCGATGATGGCACCGAAGGTGTCAAGAACTATACGTTTGAGCATCGATTTAATTTCCTGAGGGGCCTTCTGATAGCTTTCGTTTAATACATAATCATGTAGTTTTTTACAGCTGTCGTTAAGATATTCTTTCATCATACGCACCTCTCTATTTTTGATGTTATTTATTTCGTAAATTCTACAATATGAAATGAAATATTTCAAGTCTTAAATTTATTTTTTGTATTAGATTCATTGCTTTTTGTGTGGTTGGGAAGGATTCGAAAATATCCTGTCAAGATATTTTCTCCAGCAGTCTTTTTGCATTGATATTTCCGAGTGCTACGGACTTAGCAAGTGCGGGCCTAGCGTCTGATTCGGCACCCAAGCCGATAAAAGCAACTCCCAGGTTAAACCAATAGTTTGAGTCGTATTTCAGTTCGCTGCCGATGTCTTCAAAAAGCTTGATTGCTTGGACATAGTTTTTATCGCTAATACAAATCAGAGCTTTTTTCATCTTTGTGTAGGCCATCTTAGTCTTTATCTTTCCCCACAAAAATACAAACAGCATTACGACACCAATTGATAAAAGCAAATCTGCTATGTTTGAGAAATCCATAGTTAGTCACTCCTTTTTAAAATCCCCCTCCTGTCTTGCAGGACGGGGATTTTGAATATCAAACAGGCAGCTATGGAGCGTCCTTAAATTTCAGCTTTAAAAGCGCTGATAATTTCGGCTTCTCCTTCTCGAAGCGCGGTGGCGGGAATACCTGCGTACCACCCATTGGTAATTTTAGTAAGGGCGATGCAGACAACGAATACTCCTAAAAGTAATATTGCCGGCTGCAAAATGATGCCGTTGGCCACTAGACTTGGCACGATAGAGACGATGGCAATTTCAAAGAATGAAATAAATACATATGCAAGCCCGTAGTCTTCCAAAGTTTTTGTCTTAAATCCCGGGTCTACAACGCGCAGCAAGGTAACGCCCATGGCGACAACACCGGTGTTCCAGCCATAAACAAAAATGCTGCGTTCAAACCAGAAATTGTGGAAAACTCTTCTGCCAAGTACAAGAGCGATAGCCATGCAGATAAAGACACCAAAGCTGAAAAGCATCACCATTGGTACGGCGTATTTGACAACAACTGAAATCTGGATACTGGCGACACCGAATGCCACAAGGTAGTCTGTTACCCATGAGCCGATACGGTTCATAACATGTTTATCAACGTATTCTCCCAAATTGACAGTATCAAGTACCTTCTGAATGATGACTCCGGCAAGCATAGAGAGACACATCATTGGTATCTCATATTTTCCTGGCATCAATGTTTTTGTAAGGTCGTAGGCAAAATAACCAAGAGAAAATGCCGCCATCGTGAGTGCGAAGTGCCATGTGAAGGGGTCAAGTGCTATGGGGTTAACAGTTTCTTTCCCCATAGAAATCCTCTCTTTTACGGGAACAAAACCGGTAAGCATACTTTCTGGAAGGCTGGCTACGTCCTTAACCAATCTTGTCCAGCCTTTGCGTGTGGCAATATTGATCAGAATCATTCCGCCGATAACGCCGGAGAGCAACCCTACAGTGGCAGAAGTGTAGCCAACAGTAAGGGCCTCTTCCCAACCGTAATTCTGCATGGTTTTGCCGATTGCCGTAGCATACCCGTGTCCGCCGACAAATCCGGCAGGCAGCATAAGCGCGAACCCTTGGTTAAGGTCTGGAAACAACGGTGCGAGAACAAAAAGACCGAACAACAGCGCTGCGCCAAACTGCCAAGCTTCGGCTCCCAAATTGTAAAAAAAGGTATCTCCAATGTCCTTTATCATCTTGCGGAAGGGAATTTTTTGTGCGTTTTCTTCTTTTCCCAAAAAAAGGCCGGCAAAAAGTAGTACTACGAGCAAATATGGGTATGATGACATATAGGGGCTGCCATTTTCTTTGACAGCAAACGGTAGAACATCAAGGAACTGCCACCCCAAGAAAAGAGCCAAAAAACCGGCAATCAAAGACGAAGGCATATAAATATACTGTAAAATCTTGAGCTTAGAGCGAATAAGGTGGGCAATAATTAATAAAACCGACATTAATCCAAAATCCATCAACATTTGATACGGGCCAAACATAGCATTACCTCCGATTAAGTAGAGTTTTATTGAGATCCGGCAAAAACGTGGATTGAGCTTAAAATTGAATAAAATATATTAATAAATATTGTGCTTTTGCCGGATTAACAATCACTTATATGCGAGAGCAGCAAAGGAGGAAAAAATTATTCTCCATAAACCTTGCCTGCTTCTTCAAGTATTTCCGGAAATTCTGTATGGAGTTGGCTTTCAATGTTTTTATCTATTGGGGTGGGCGTGTGTGTGCTTAGATATCTATGAATCATTTCAGCTGCACGCTTTTCGGAACTTTTTTGTCCATCGGCTTCCCATACCATGCGTGGTTTTCTGTCAGCATTTTCAGGGAAGAAGAACTCGTTTCTCATATACTTTGATGTGTGCTCATCACTAATATAGTTTCCTGCAGGTCCGATGCGTTTAATGCAGTCTAAAGCCAGATGTTCCTCGTCAACGGTAATGCCGTCAAGGACGCGGTAGGCCATGCCGATAATATCGTTTGCGAGGATATATGATTGCAGCGAAATAGTAAGCCCGCTTTCGAGCATTCCCGCTGCTTCGTGAATATAGTTGGCTCCTGCCATAGCGGACATCAAGATGTTCATTGATGACTCATACATCGCTTGCGAATCTTGTATCTTAGATTCACTGGCTCCTGCGGTGTTATATATTGGTAAACTATAGTATCTGGCTATTTGCGCAGCCGCTGCGTTCATCATCCCCATCTCTATTGAACCGAAGCAAAAGGCCCCGGAACGTAAGTCTGTCGTTGTGGGAACGACAGAGTAAAGAGTGGGGTGTCCGGGGTTTAACAACTGTGTGGTAATGATGCCGGACAAAGCTTCAACATTCATCTGAACTAATGTGCCTGCAAGCGTGACAGGGGACGTTGTGCCTGCCATTGGCGCGGTGGAAGTCGCTAGAGGAATGCCAAGCAGGCAGGCTGTCTCCATAAGTTCGGTATATCCTTCATCAAATAAAAGCGGACTCATGACGCTGGTAATCATGGAAATGAAGGGGCGTTTTTTAAAGGCGTCTTCTGACCCGGCAATAATCTTTGCCATGCGGGCTACCCTTTTTAGCCCTTCTAGTGTATATATGCCTCCCATAATATGTTTTGATGTATTCTTTATTGCCGCATAAAATCTGTTAATATCAACGATGGGTTTTTTTAATTCGGTAGGAAAGCAGGAGATTACAAAAAAGTCAATATTGCCGCATGCATCAACAACTCTTGCTGCAGCGCCGACATCTCTTATCGTTGTCGGACGCCGAAATCCCGTATTTAAATCCAGAATATTGAGAGCTGTGCCGCCTGTGCCGACATGCGTCCTTGTTCCGGACAAAATAATATCGTTCTTTTCTTCCCGTCCGCATAACGTGATCTCTTTAGGGGCGGAAGAAATACATTTTAGAACGGTATTGTGATCTATCTTCGCAACCATTTTATCCCGGTCTATATCGGCCCCAGCTTTTCCCCAAAGCTCAAGAACCGGTTTGTAGGCTATTTTTACTCCTACTTGTTCAAACACGTCCATGCTGGTTTTGTGAATACATACAATATCTTTTTCAGACAACGGAGAGTAGATTCCGCCACAGTGGATCGATTTGGTATCGGATCTTTTTTGTCTTGCCATGTTATTTTCCCCCTGCTTAATATTCTGTCATTTGGTATCTTCTAAATAAATTTTTAAGAAGTATTCAGACACAACAACAACTGTAGGAATTTTGGGCAAATCCATGTTCTGGGCAAATCTATACATGTTTTCAAAAAGAGGGTAGTTTGTTTTGTTTCATATATATTATAACATGAAATGAAATATTTCAAGTCTTAATTATATATTTTTGAAATAAACTACGCTTGACCTTAACATATTTTTACGCTGTGTTTCTGCAAAGTTTATCGCCAAGCTATGTTTATTTGTACTCAATCGTTGCGCAAAGCAAAAAGAGGAAATATTTGGAGAGAAGTATAATGTAAATAAAGAAGAGGGGTGAGCCATATTAAAGACCGGCACACTCCCTCTTAAAAATAACAGTTAAATTTCTCTGTTAGTTTGTATCTATTTCTTAGAATTAAATGCGGCGATTACCTCGGCCTCTCCTTCACGCAGTGCGCATGGAGGAATATCCGCTCTCCAACCGTTGGTTACTTTGGTGAGAACGATGCAGGCAATACATGTTCCAACCAATAGCAGCGCGGGCTGCAAAATAATGCCGTTGGCAACAAGGCTTGGCAGAATGGAGACAATTGCTATCTCGAAGAAGGAGATAAACACATAGGCGAACCCGTAATCTTCCAAGGTCTTTGTTTTAAATTCTGGGTCTACAACACGCAGCAAGGTAACTCCGATGGCGACAACACCGGTGTTCCAGCCATAGACGAAGATACTGCGTTCAAACCAGAAATTGTGAAATACCCTTCTGCCCAACAGCAAAGCAAACGTGACGCAGAGGAAGATGCCAAAGCTAAAGAGCAGAAGCATTGGTACGGCGTATTTTATTACGACTGATACTTGTATACTTGCGACGCCGAAAGCGACAAGATAGTCTGTTACCCACGACCCAATTCTGTTCATGACATGCTTGTCAACATATTCTCCGAGGCGGGCTACATCAAGAATCTTTTGAATCAGCACGCCAGCCAGCATTGAAAGGCACATCATGGGAATTTCGTACTTTCCGGGCATTAAGGTCTTTGTAAGGTCATAGGCAAAATAACCTATTGCAAAGGCTGCCATTGTGAGGGCAAAGTGCCAAGTGAATGGATCCAGCGCAATTGGGTTGACTGTCTCTTTTCCCATGGAAACACGCTCATTTTCCGGTACAAATCCTGTCAGCATACTTTGCGGAAGGCTTGCCACATCTTTTACCAGCCTTGTCCAGCCTTTACGTGTGGCGATATTGATTAGAATCATTCCGCCGATAACGCCGGAAAGCAATCCTACAGTGGCAGAAGTGTACCCTACAGTGAGGGCCTCTTCCCAACCGTAATTCTGCATGGTTTTTCCGATTGCCGTAGCATATCCGTGTCCGCCGACAAATCCTGCCGGCAGCATAAGCGCGAACCCTTGGTTAAGGTCTGGGAACAACGGTGCAAGAACAAAAAGCCCGAACAACAGAGCTGCGCCAAATTGCCAGACCTCAGAACCGAGATTGTAAAAGAAGGTGTCCCCAATGTCTTTTACCATCTTCTTAAAAGGTACTTTAACGGCGTTTTCGTCTTTCCCTAAAAAGAGTCCGGCAAATAGAAGAACGACAAGAAGATAGGGGTAGGAGGAAATATAGGGGGTACCGTTTTCTTTAACTGCGAAGGGCAAAATATCTAGAAACTGCCAGCCGCAAAACAGTGCGATAAATCCTGCTATTAGCGAGGAAGGCATGTAAATATATTGTAAAATTTTTAGCTTTGAACGCAGAAGATGGGCAAAAATCAATAACATTGACATTATACCGAAATCCATCAACATTTGATATGGTCCGAACATAACATTACCTCCGATATAAATTAAATTTGAAGTTATATTCAGCAATTTTATTCTGCAATTTTACTTGCTAAATTAAGTAGCTGAATGTAAAAATAAATCTCTAAGCAAAAAATTTACGATCTCTGTCCAATACAAAATACAACAAGCAGACATATCTTAAAACATCTTTTTTCGCGCTTAGCAATATAATATACATTCAGAAACCATTTGCAGAGCAGGCAACACCATCCTCAGCGAGCGGCAGGAGGTGTTGAAAAGAGCTGCACGCTCGTTAGATATAATAGAGAAACTTTCGTGGATTTGGCTTTGTTTATTCCGAACATAATATATTATGAATAGAAATATTTCAAGTCTTTTTTATAAAATATGACTTAATATTTTTCAATATATGTTTATGAAAAAGACGTTGTTTTAATGGGTTTTATTAATGGGTTTTAGTTTTTAGCTTTGCTGATGGCGAAGAGAGCTTGATACAATTAAAATTTGTTATGTAAAAAATATCGGTGTAAATGGAAAATTTTATAGATTACTTGGCGTAGCTTGTGCCGAATCGCCCGGAACTTATGCTGGGAGATGAAGTTTTTTCGCAAAAATACATGCAATATTTTATGCTTTGTCTTTGACTCATGGTGTACTTTCAAGATTTTCGGTGACTGTGTTGATTTTTTCGCAGTTATATGCGTGAAGGTATCTTTCGCAAATGTGCGATGAAAAAGTATGAGTTTTTGTTCGGGGTATGGTGAAAGAGATTTCTACTGCAGCTTGAAGCCAATAATGAGATACCGCAAGGAAGTGGCGAAGAATTAAAAAATCAGACTGACTGCGGCAAATCTTCTGTTAGGCGTAGCGCAAACGACAAAGGAGAGGAATAAATCCAATAGCACCTTCCTTCTTCAAATAGATGGCAAAAAATAATCGATAGCGGTACGGTGTTCTTGTCTGCGCCTTTTCTTGCCAAAATATCAAAATCACTTGGTATCAGCCGCATCATGCGCAGCGGAGAAAAAAGTCAGTAACAGAGATATTAAGTCGTCGCATGGAATTCTTTCCGTAAAAAAAGCCCTGCATAAAGCAGAGCTTCTTTTTCATGAGTGATGTCCCGCATTTAGTCTTTGAGCCGTGGGGTGATTTCAACTTCTCCTGTAGAACCGTTAATTTTTACCCAATCTCCTGTTTTGATGTATTGTATAGGGTCTTCTTTTTCGAAATCTACGACTGCTGGGATGTTCATGCTTGCAAGAGCTACTCCTAATCTGGCATCAACTTTTGTTGAAACCCAGCCTGCAGGTCTTACTCCGGCAATATATGCTCCCTTAAAATGGGCGGAAAAGCCGTTGGAGCCTTTAGCACATGGTATGACGATGATTTTATTTTTGATACTGACGCCGTAGTTGATGTTGCCTTTTTCATAGATAACGCCGTCAACATCACCAAGAGCACCGCTGTTGCCGGCAATGCTGTCGGGGCAGACAACCGCTTCTCCTTCTGCGATACCTTTAATCGCCCCACGTCCCTTCAGTGTGAACGTTCCCATGTTAATGAGCCTCCCATCTTCCTTTGACAGCGGCGTCAATGCATTCGCGTATGTCTCCGTAATATACGGGGACATGGGTTTGGTGCTGAATGCCAAAGGCCTGTTTCGCACCGAACATCGCCATTGCTGTAGCATGTTTATGGCTTTCTTCTCTCATGACAATCGGGCAGCTGCCTGTGAGGAGGAAAGCGCCGCTATCCTCTATTATTTGGGTGTATCCATTTACATTGGCCATTTCTTTTGTGGCGTAGTCTGTCCAAACGAGAAGCTCTGTTCCTTGTTTGATGTGCTTACCCAGCAGATATTCGGAGATGTCTTTCAGTTCGTCTAATGCCAGATGAGGACAGCCTATGCTGACATAATCCACAGGCCCTTCCCCTGTGCACCCAATCATTTGTATCGATTTTTCATATTCTTTCTGGGTTATCTCCACTTCATGGAGTATCTTCTTTGTCCCAACAGCCATTTCCAGCGTCTGAGCTTCGGGGGTGACGCCGACAATATGGCATATCTCCGCCGCGCTTGTTACTGATAGTGTTGCTGCGAATTGTCTGAAGGAATTTATGTCGGGGCGTTTAAAATTTCCCACGATGACCGGAACTGTATGTTTTGGTATAAGTCTGCCCACGGTGAAACCGATGACATCCCAGTCAAAGAGGCTATCCGCATTACAGGATATTTTTACGAGGCAGTCGGCATATCTGTTTTCTTTGATGTGCATTCCCCATTTGGGAGTTCTTCCCGTAATTGCCGAGCATACCGCGTTTTCAACGCCGTCAGAATTGCCCATTGCGCCGAAGATGGAGTTGCTGATAACAATATTGCTTGATTCTGTCGAGACAACATGTTCTCCCATCATGGGAATCCAGCCTACATAATATGGTGTGCATGATTCAACAATTTTGACGCCCATATCTTTGGTCGTATTAAGATAGGCGAGGTTTTTATCTTGGTACTCTTTTGACAGGTGTGTTTTCTCGCAGTCTCTGAAGTCGCAGGCAGCGGCGCATGTCTGTGCTTTACAGCAATCTGCTACTTTGCATAAATCAAGTGTCTTATCACTGCACAGGTAAAATTCCGAGAAAATTTTCTGATAATCTTCATTATTATCATAGCAGTCGAGGTAGTGCTGTGCTCCAATGAAAAGCGTCGCTCTGTTGACTTCGCATAGCTCTTCCGCACCCAAAACATTTGCATAGCGCACGATAAAGTTCATTGCGCTCTGCTTTGTTTCGCCCATCTTTCCATCAAGCATATCCTGTTCATAAGCAGTTAACTTGAGCATAAAACAAACCTCTTTTTAATTTATTTTGGTGAAGCGATTATCGTCGGTATTTTATAGATGAACCGCCATAATTAATCTGGCCGTTTGACTTATTATGGCGGCTCTGTCTATTGGGGGTGAGAAACCGGTGATTTATTTTAGATTCTCTTATCCAGCTCTTTAATCAGTTCCTCATCTGTAGGCACAATGTTGTCA
>CAZFWP010000010.1:0-6495 GCA_964522805.1 uncultured Synergistaceae bacterium
GAAAAGAACAACATTATTGACGAAGAATGGTTCACAAAGCGCGCCTACGACACGTCAAAGCATCCTTCTGTCAGAGTTTACAAGGGCTCTTTTTCAGCCTATATGAACGGTGATACAAACAGCGGCATCATTATTGAAGAGGACAAGTAACTGACACCAACAAACAACAAAAAATCATCAAATTAAAAGTTACTGTCTTAAAGCGGTTTTGATATCCCGCCTACGAGGTGGGCGTATTCTTGCGAGAGTAAGACTGTATTTTAATAAACGATGGGAGGACATCACGATGAGTGCGGACGATATTAAAACGGCTATAAGCAAATTCATCGATTTACACAAAAGTGAAATAATTGACTTCAGCGATTATCTGGGGACACACCCCGAACTTTCCTCAGAGGAGTTTGAATCAAGCAGGCTTTGCGTGGAAAAACTAACCTCTCACGGATTTGAGGTGGAATATCCTTTTCTGGGACTGCCTACTGCCTTTATGGCAAAAAAAAGAGCAGCGAACGCCGCCTCTGACGCACCTAAAATCGCGATTATGGTGGAATATGACGCACTGCCTGAAATAGGACACGCCTGCGGGCACAACCTTCACGGAACAATGGCTCTCTACGCCGGCATCGCACTTGCAGAGCAAGCAGACAATATCAATGCGGAAATATGGGTAGTAGGAACCCCCGCAGAAGAGACCGACGGCGGTAAGGTGCTGATGGCAGATGAAGGCGTATTTGACAATGTGGATTTCGCCATCATGTTTCACTCCTACGGAGGGGCAAGTTTCACCGACTACCGCGCTTTGGCTATCGACGGCTATGATTTCACCTACAAAGGACAGACATCGCACGCCGCAGCTACTCCGTGGAGAGGAAGAAGCGCGCAAAACGGCGTCATGCTGTTTATAGATGCCATCAACATGATGCGTCTGCACATCAAAGACGGATGGAGGATACACGCACTGATAACCCATGTAAGCGGGGCTACCAACATTATTCCCGATAAAGCCGTCTGCAGAGTTGAGGCGCGTGCACCGCAGCGAGCTGAGCTGGACTCCCTTATGGAAACTGTTTTCTGCTGTGCCAAGGGCGCGGCAATAGCAACCGGCACTGAATTCGAAGCCCATAAGTTTATGAGAAGTTTTGATGACATGCTGCCCAACTTGGCAGCGGAAGCCTTGGCTCGTGAAACATTAGAATCCATGGGCGTAAAATGTACTTACGGCCCAGGTCCTAATGGTTCCACAGACGTCGGCAATGTTTCATACCGCTGCCCCGCGATACAGCCTGAATTTGCCATCACATCACAAAATTTAGATCTGCAAACAAGAGAGTTTACGGCAGCGACAATGTCAGAAGAGGGACATGAAGCGCTGATTAAGGGCGCAAAAGCTATTAGCGCCATCTGCCTGCGCTTTGCCACTGAAGAAGATACACGAAAAAAAATTAAAAACGAGTTTTACGAACGCAAAAACGCCGCAAACAGTTAAATTTCAATGTGTAAAAATAGGAAAGAGGCAAACCGCTGTGCGGCACGCCTCTTTTTAATAGATATCAGTTTTTTTTATTTTATCACAATCCGGTCAAAAAATTATTAAAACATCTTCCTTACATAGTGGCAAAAGAATAAACATCGTGTACAATGTAACAAGCGTTAATAAAATTAAGTTATCGCTATGAAGCAGTAATTTTAGTGCTTAAAACACCGGAGTGATATTATTGTTAGGAGAAGACCACTTAATCAATATTGGTAAAAACAGAAACATCATTCGCCTTGCGGACAGAGCCGCCAACGATATCCGCAAAATGATTCTGCACAACAAGTTTGACCCCGGCGAACCGCTAAGCGAACCGCGTTTGGCAGAGATGTTGGGTATGAGCCGCACTCCTATCAGAGAAGCGATAACACTGCTGGAACAGGAAGGGCTCTTGCGCACCGTAGGAGGCAAGGGTGCTTTTGTCATGGAATTGAACAAAAAAACCTTCCAGGAGGTCAACGATCTAAGAATCGTCCTTGAACCTATGGCGGCTGCATCCTCTATGTATCTCATTCTCCCGGAGGAAATCGAGCGTCAAATTGCGGTATGGACATATTACCTCGAGGAAATTGAAAACAACCGTGAAGTTCCTGTTGAAAACCTTTCGGATTCCGATGACGAACTGCACTTTTCTTACATTGACAGCTGCGAAAACGAACGTCTGCGCAATTTTCTCCGCATATTGAGATTTCAAACCGACCGCTATATCTACGCGCATTGGAGCGCCAAAAGATTTGATGCGGAAACAATCCGCCAACACCTCGACATTCTCCACGCATTCCAAAATCACAACGTAGAAGCTTTGAAAAGGGCTGTTGAAATCCACATCGCCGCCAATAATGACTACATCGGCATCTATACTTCCGCATAGGTGACGTGCGAACACATTCCTATGGGTAATTATGCTTATTTTTAATTAAGTATTTCTAACATTGAAACAACCCCTCAACATGCGTAAGTTATACATCACACATAAGTTATCTGAAAAATAAATATACTGGAGGCAGATATAAATGAAGCGTATAATACATTTAGTTATTTTACTTTCGTTCATTATACAGACTGTATTTCTGTCACCGGTATTTGCTCTCACCTATAAAAATCAAAATTCTCACGGTTCCGCTTCCATATTCAACGCCTCAACGACAGTTACGATGCCGGTAAACGAAACACGCTTGCCCTCTGCGCAAAGCGGCACCAGGATCTGCAGCGCAGCCGTCTATGAGCTGGTTTCAGCCCTGTCAGAAGCACGCTCAAACCCAGCTTTTCTCTCCACTGACTATTTTAAACCCTCATGTAAACAACATACGATCTCACTTTTGGTCGTCAGTCGTAAATAATTCCCCTATACGCGTTTGTGTCAATAAAAGCGACAGCTCTGCATTAACGCGGAGCAAGCCTATTGCGTACATCCATCATAAGATGCTTTTCGCAATAGTATTCAGCAGCATGAATCAAGTTTAAGGGGGAAATCACTTTGACAATCAAGAAGTTTCTCAACAACTTCGAAGAATACTTCGTTGTCTGGACAATGGCAATAATGACCATACTTGTCTTTATCCAGGTCATGATGCGCTATCTATTCAATAACTCACTTTCATGGAGCGAAGAGCTTGCGAGATTTATATTTCTTTGGCTCTCATGGATCGGAGCCAGCTACGCCGTTAAGGAACGCAGTCACTTTCGGGTCGAAATGTTCGCAAATATGGTCAAAGGCAAAAATCGCAAAAGCTTTGAGATTCTTGTCCTCTTCGTCTGGTTTATTTTTAGCGTCGTAATGACATACTACGGAACCCAGCTGATCCTTTTTCTCAGCGAAACGGGACAGAACTCGGCAGCAATGGAAATTCCTATGTCATGGGCTTACGCCTCCGTACCGGTGGGCTGCGGTCTCATGTCCATCCGCCTCATAATAGAAATCAAGAAAATCCTTTCCGGGGAATATGACCCGTCAGAAAAACCGGTCTACACAGAGGAGGTCCTCTAAACTATGGAAGCCGTCATTCTTTTTAGCGTACTATTAGTTACCATAGCTCTAAGTATACCCATTGGTATCACCCTCGGTTTGGCAACAGGCGTCTGTATATGGGCCACTACCGATATTCCGATGATGATTCTGGCGCAAAAGTCAGTAACAGGACTGGATTCCTTCCCCTTGCTCGCCATACCTTTTTTCATTCTCGCTGGCGCTTTGATGTGCAACGGCGGTATTTCACGCAGACTAGTTAATTTGGCGGAGAGCCTCGTTGGGTTTATTACCGGCGGCTTGGCAATGGTCACGGTTTTAGCCTGTATGTTCTTCGCAGCCATCTCCGGCTCAGGACCCGCGACCGTTTCCGCAATCGGCTCCTTCATGATTCCTTCCATGAAAGAACGCAAATATCACGGTAATTTTGCAGCAGCCATCACAGCGGCGGCAGGCACCATCGGGGTTATCATCCCCCCCAGCATTCCATTTGTCATATACTGCGTTGTCGCTCAGTGCTCAATCGGTGACATGTTCATCGCCGGTATTATCCCCGGAGTAATTATCGGCTTGTCATTAATGGCAGTATGCTTTTACACCGCTAAGAAAAAAGGCTACCAGGCCTCCATGGAACCACCCACACTAAAGGCCGTAGGCAAAGCTTTCCGCGAGGCTGTTTGGGCCCTTATCGTTCCGATAATCATTTTGGGCGGTATTTACGGCGGTATTTTCACCCCCACAGAAGCGGCTGTTGTAGCCGTCGTCTACTCCGTTATCATTGGCAAGTTCGTTTACAAAGAGCTTGACGGCAAGACTCTTTACGAATGCCTGCGCACCTCCGGCCTAATCAACGGTGCCACAGAATTCATGATCGGCTTCTCCATGGCCTTCGCAAACTACTTGGCTATGGCGCAAATTCCCGTCCACATGGCCCAGTGGCTGGGCGGAGTATCCAGCAACCCGATTGTAATTTTGATGATCATCAACGTTTTCCTGCTGATTGTCGGCTGTTTCGTGGATAACATCGCTGCGGTAATTATTCTCACACCGATACTGCTGCCGATAGTTACCGCTGTCGGAGTGGACCCCATACACTTCGGTTTGATTATGACCGTCAACCTCGCCTGCGGGTTTATCACCCCCCCATATGGCATCAATCTCTTTGTCGCCTCGGCGATATCCGGAGAAAGTATTGAGAATATTTCGCGCGCGATAATACTTCCGCTCCTAGCGATGATCGCCTGTTTGCTGATATTCACATACTTCCCATCCGTCTCCTTAGGGCTCTTAAGAGCGATACGGTAAAATACTTAAAATTAAATTGTGCTATTTTTAAAGCAAATGTGCGTAAGACCTATTTTAAAATAGGAATACGCACATTTTATGGCTTAAGACCAAAGATGCGACTGTAGTCAAAATATTTAAAGCATTGACAATTTCCAAAATACAAATTAATATTTACGTAAAGTTACTGAAAACTTTACGCCTTGAAGAAGGCAATTTTTTTGAACATTGATTCATTATACAGCTTGTATAATTAGCTGATGTCAGCATTAGAATTATAAAATTAGAAAGAGAGTGATGGTAATGGAGTTAACGAAAGAACAGCTCGGTATGCTCAACGGTGAGCAGGGAGAGGCTGTCGCGTACGCCATGCGAATTCAAGAGGGGCTGGGCAGAGTTTTCGGAGCCAAACGCATGGTACCTATCACCAGAGCCCATGTGGCTTTGAGTGCTCAAGACGCAGACCTTTGGTTTGTCGAAAAGCTCGTCAACCTCGGAGGCAAGTGCAAAATAGCGCCGACTGTCAACCCCAGCATAGATATCAGCTATCTTAATCGGCACCTGGCCGAAGTTCCCCAAGAGGGAGTGGATATTGTCTCAAAGACTAACGAAGCATACCGCAAGATCGGCGCGGCGCTGACCTTTGACTGCACTCCCTATCTCCAGCAAAACGTTCCCGCTTACGGTGAAGTTATTGGATTTTCCGAATCAAGCGCCACTCCTTACGTAAACTCCGTCATCGGCGCACGCACGAACAGAGAGTCTTCTCAGAGCGCCCTTTGCGCCGCCATCACCGGATTGGTGCCGGAATACGGCTTCCTCCTCGATGAGAATAGGAAAGCGGAGATTCTTGTAGAGGTTCGTGCGGAGATCAAAGATGATTTTGACTATCAGCTTCTCGGCTGGTGCTACCCGCTTATTTACAAAGGACCTGAAGTTCCCGCGTTCGTAGGGATCAAGGATAGAGCCACACCGGAAGGTTTTATGAATTTCGGTGCGGAGCTTAACACCTCCGGCGCAGTAGGGCTTTATCATATAGTTGGCATTACCCCTGAAGCCCCGGACCTTAAGACAGCTTTCGGCGGCAAGGAACCAAAGAAAACCGTAGTTATCGAGCAGAAAGACCTTGATATGGTGCGCGAGAGAATCTGCGGCAAGCCCGGAAAAATTGATTTCGCCATGTTCGGCTGCCCCCATCTTTCACTGCGTCAGGTTGGCGATATCGCCAGAATCTGCAAGGGCAAGAAGTTCGCAGTGGACGTCTGGGTGCTTACCAGCTCACTGACTAAGGAGCTGGCGGCTAGGATGGGCTTCCTTGATGACATTAACCGTGCCGGCGGCCACATTGTCGCTGACACCTGAATTGACGTGCCGCCTTGTTGGTGGCCCTACTACGGCAAAAACGCCGTTACAGATTCTCCCAAGTGCGCTTATTACAACGAAATCCGCAAAATAGGCTTTAAGATTCGCCCGCTGGAACAGGCAATTGAAGCGGCTCTTATCGGGGAGGTAAGGATATGAACGTCAAAACTTTTAAATGCGAACATATAGCCGCAGGCTGCGCAGCCGGACCGGCACTGGTAAGTAACGAGGCTATCTGTTTTTATCTTATCGAGCCGGAAACAGGAGTAGTTGTCGAGCAAAAGCATGTACTGGAAGGACGCTCGATGGCGGGTACAGTGCTTGTGGCCCACGCCGGGAAGGGAAGCTC
>CAZFWP010000010.1:6595-29231 GCA_964522805.1 uncultured Synergistaceae bacterium
AGAGAGGGGCGTAAATATGAAATACAGTATTCCATACGGCAGCAGCGAGATAGAGTTTGATGCTCCTGAAAAAGCGGTTATTTTTACAGGGGAGATGACAAATATCCCTCCGATTGAGGATCTTGAGGCGGAGATTTTACGTGCTTTAGACAATCCTCTGGGGACAGCGCCTCTTAAGGAGCTGGCTCAAGGCAAGAAAAATATTGTCTTTCTTATTGAAGACAGCACTCGCAATACGCCCCTTGACCGGATAATGCCTGTTGTAGTGCGTTATCTTAATGACAGTGGTGTACCCGACGAGGCGATGAGCTTTCTTACCGCCCCGGGAACTCACCGGATTATGACAGACGCGGAAATTTTGGAAAAAATCGGGCCCGATATGGTGCGCCGTTTTAAAGTCCGACAGCATGACGCCACGATTGCGGGCGATATGGTCGATTTAGGGCACGTGGAGACAGAAGGCTACAAAATTCCTGTTCACGTGAACCGTTATGCTGTAGAAGCCGATTTACTTGTCGGCATGGGCAATATAGTTCCTCATAGCGATGCCGGTTACTCTGGCGGAGCTAAAATCCTTCAGCCCGGAGTGTGCGACTTTGTCACCACCTCCGCGACTCACGCTACAGCCGGACTTTGCCCCGATATTCCTTTGGGAATGGTTGAAGGCAATCCCTGCCGCAGAGGCATGGAGGAAGTAGCGAAGATGGTGGGGCTGGACTTCATTCTCAATATCGTCAAAAATTACGCCGGAGATGTTGCCGGCATCTTCACCGGTGATTTTATTCAGGCACATAGAGCCGGCATGGCAGTAGCGGAAAAATCCTTTAAGGTTGATATGCCGCAGCTCGCAGACATTGTCGTCGTCAGCTCTTCACCGGCCGACCTCGATTATTGGCAGGCTGAAAAGGGCGTGACCAGCGCTTATTTTGCCGTTAAAGAGGGCGGTATTGTTATTTTCGCCGCTCCTTGCTACGAAGGACTGGCGCACAACCACCCGCGTTTCCGCAAATGGCTTGACATGGAGCTGAAAGACGTTGTCGCCGGATTACGCGCGGCCTCCCCTGAAGATACAGAGGCAGATATTGTTTCAGCAGTGCTTGCCGTATGCAATTGCAGAGTGAGAGACAGAGCTAGGATATTCTCTGTCAGTGAAGGTCTGACTGAAGAGGATCTGCGTGTTCTCCACTACACACCTTACCCAACCGTACAGGCAGCACTTGATGAGGCAATGAAGCTGATTCCCAATGCTACTATCGGCATTCTGCCCAAAGGCGGAATATCCCTCCCCGTACTCCAAAAGCTGTAACTTGAAAGGCGGTAGGACATGTATTTAACTGATGAAGAAAAGAGTATATTAAACGGCGAACATGGCGAAGGCAATATGAAAGCAATGGAACTTCTCGTTGCTCTCGGCAAGGCTTTTGACGCGGAGAAACTTATCCCGGTATCGCGTGCTCATGTGGCTTTGAGCGGACAGGAAGGCGACACCTACTGGTGTGAGCTGCTTGTTAACGGAGGCGCCACATGCAAAGTTCCCCCGACAACCAATCCCTCGTGGGACGTGGAAAATCTTACAAAGCTTTATGAGGTAACGCCTGAAGAGCGCGAGCTGGGGGAACGTACAATTGACGTCTACCGCAGAATAGGTGCTAAGCTGACTTTCTGCTGCGCTCCCGGGCTGGCTACAAACGTACCCTTTATGGGCGAACACATCGCCTTTTCCGAATCCAGCGCCACCCCTTATGTAAATTCTGTTCTCGGAGCCAGAAGCAACAGAGAGTCCTCTGTCAGTGCGCTTGCCGCTGCTGTTATCGGCAAAACTCCCTATTATGGCTTCCATTTGGACGAAAACCGCGCCGGAGAGTTTATTATCGATGTAGACGCACAGATGAACGACCCTTACGACTGGGGTATTTTGGGATACAGCGTCGGCAAGTTGGCAGGCTCACGAATTCCTGTTTTGAGATTTAAGAACCTCGAAAGAAGACCGCGCCCCGAAGATTTCCTCTATTTCGGAGCTGAGGCCGCCACAAGCGGCGCAGTGGCGATGTACCACTTTGTCGGCATCACCCCCGAAGCGCCAACACTGGAAGCAGCTTTTAAGGGAAAACCGGTTCCCGCCTCTGCTGAAGCCTTTATCGACCAGAAAGCTCTCAACGAACAAGAAGCTCATATTTCCGTTGGAGAGACCGGAAAAATCAACCTTGTTATGCTTGGTTGTCCCCACTACACATATGAACAGCTTCTCAGCGTGGAAAAGTTGATGAACGGAAGACATGTTCACAGTGAAACCGCTTTCTGGATTCTTTCGTCAATAGACGCCATCGAGCTGGCTGAGCGTTCGGGCCTGCGTGCACGTCTTGACAGTCTCGGAGTTCAGCTTGTCGCCGACACCTGCATTGACGAACCTTGCTGGAAGTCTTTCGAAGGCGCGCTGGGAGTCACCGACTCACCTAAATGCGCATATTACAGAGAGCGCAGGGGACAGCCGTTTGTGGTGCGCCGCCTTTCAAAGTGCATAGACGCGGCAGTGAATGGGAGGGTTGAATAGATGAGCGAAGTTAAAACCTACAAGTGCCGCTGTATTGTCAAGGGCACAGGAAGCGGCGACGCCATCGTTTCCAAAGACGCCATGTGCTTTTATCTTTGTGACCCGCAGACAGGTACTGTTATCGAGAGAAATCACGCTATTCACGGTAAGAGCATAGCAGGAAAGATTCTTGTTGTGCAGTCGGGCAAAGGCAGTTCCGTCGTACAGGTTGACGGCTTTTATCAGCTCTGGGCAAAAAAAACATTGCCTGCGGCGATAATTGTCCGTGAGACGGAGCCTGTTCTTGTTTCGGCAGCAGTAGTTATGGGCACAACGATGGTAGACCGTATGGAAGAAGATCCCTTTAATGTCATCGAAGACGGAGACTGGGTCGAAGTTGACGCCGATGCGGGCGAGATTCGCGTCACGAAGCGCGGCAAAGCCTAGGGGCAAGCCATCATCTTAATTTTATCGGCGGATCGCGCTTAGTCTTATCTTTTTTCATTCGGCTAGCGGAGGGGGGGCTTATGAAAACAGTTTCACTTATTCCCGTTAGTGTAGGCGACAGCATTATACAGAAAGTATAAGCAAAAACACTATTTCCAAAATAATACTATAAGGAGGAAACACAAGTGAAAAAAAGTCTAGTAATGGTTTTGGCTACCGCAATTATCTCCGTCTTCTGCATTCCGGCATTCGCAGCTCCCGAGTTCACCATCAAAGTAGGATCCATCGTCTCTGACACTCACGCTGACATGCTTGCAATGAAAAAGGTCTTTGTTCCCGCGGTCGAAAAAGGTTCAAAGGGAAGAATTAAAGTGGAACTTTACCCTAATGCACAGCTTGGCGGCGACAGAGAGCTTTGCGAAGGCGTCCAGATGGGCACAATCCAGATGGCTCTTCCCGCAAGCTCAGCTCTCGCAGGCTTCGATAAGAGAATGCAGGTGCTTGACCTCCCCTACCTCTTCACCAGCAGAAAGACCGCTTTTGAAGCTCTTGACGGTATCCTCGGCAAGAAACTAAATGAATACATGCTCGCCAAGGGCTTTATGAACCTCGGCTATCAGGAAAACGGCATGCGTCATGTCACCAACAGCAAAAACCCCATCAAAACACCGGCAGACCTTAAGGGTTTGAAGATCCGTACGATGGAAAACCCGATGCACATCGCCTACTTCAAGGAGCTGGGCGCCAACCCCACACCGATGAGCTGGGGCGAGCTCTATACCGCGCTACAGCAGGGCACAGTTGACGCTGAAGAGAACCCCTACGCAATGATCTCCGACGGTAAGTTCTACGAAGTGCAGAAGTACGTCTCTGAAACAGGACACGTTTTCTCCGTCACAGTTCTTATCGCCAACAAGAAGTTCATGGAGAAGCTCCCCGCAGACCTTCGCGCTCTCGTAATCAAAGCAGCAAAAGATTTCTCTGTTGAACAGCGCAAAACCATCGCCGGGCTGGAAACACAGTTTAAGAAAGAAGTCGTCAAAGCCGGCATGAAAGCCAACGAGCTTACAGCAGAGCAGAAGAAACCCTTTGTAACAGCCACAACAAAGGTATATGCTAAGTTCGAAAAAGATCTCGGCAAAGAAATCATGGACATCGCCAGGAAGGTCCAGAAATAACTTAAGCATTCTGGGCGCGTTCCTGTTTTACAGGGACGCGCTTCTTTTTTAATCGGTATGTTAAAAGGGGGCACCTGCATTGACAATCAAAAAATTTATTAATAACTTTGAAGAGTATTTTATTGTTTGGACGATGGCAATTATGACTGTTCTGGTTTTTCTCCAGGTCGTTATGCGCTATGTATTCGCAAATTCGCTCTCTTGGAGCGAAGAAATGGCAAGATTTATATTTCTTTGGCTTTCATGGATAGGAGCAAGTTACGCGGTAAAGGAACGCAGCCACTTTCGTGTTGAAATGTTCGCAAATATGATTCAAGGCACTGCACGCAAATATTTTGAATGTTTTATTTTGATAGTTTGGTTTATATTCAGCCTTTTTCTTACGTGGTTCGGCACGGAGCTGCTGCTGTTTTTGCACGACAGCGGTCAGTTTTCCGCGGCAATGGAGATTCCCATGACGCTTCCCTACGCCTCTGTCCCTGTCGGCTGCGGACTAATGTCAATAAGATTGTTAATCGAAATCTATAAAATTTTCCGCGGCGAAACTGCGGGGAATACAACCGAAAAGGCATAGGGGGTCTGCTCGATGGAAGCTGTAATCCTTTTTACTATTCTTATTATCACCATCGCCATGAGCATACCCATTGGCATCACTTTGGGGCTGGCAACAGGCATAGCCATGTGGCTGACGTCAGACATTCCTTTGATTATGCTGGCACAGAAATCTGTCACCGGACTTGATTCATTCCCGCTTCTGGCAATACCCTTCTTTATATTGGCGGGGTCTCTTATGTGTAACGGCGGTATTTCGCGAAGGCTTGTCAACCTAGCGGAAAGTTTGGTCGGTTTTATCACCGGCGGCTTGGCAATGGTCACGGTTTTGGCGTGCATGTTCTTCGCAGCTATCTCGGGCTCAGGCCCGGCTACAGTCTCCGCAATCGGATCTTTCATGGTTCCTTCTATGAAGGAAAGAAAGTATGATGCCTCCTTCGCGGCGGCAATAACCGCAGCGGCAGGCACCATCGGCGTCATCATCCCGCCGAGCATTCCCTTCGTCATTTACTGCGTCGTCGCCCAGTGTTCTATCGGTGATATGTTTATCGCCGGTATCGTTCCGGGGTTGATAATAGGTTTCGCCCTCATGGCAGTGTGCTACTGCACTGCGAGGAAGAGGCACTATATCAGCGTATCCGAGCGCCCAACTTTCGCCAATGTCGGCAAGGCCTTTAAAGAGGCTGTATGGGCTCTTATCGTACCGATAATCATTCTCGGCGGTATTTACGGAGGCATCTTCACACCGACAGAGGCCGCGGTTGTAGCAGTCGTTTATTCCGTCCTCATCGGCAAGTTTGTCTATAAGGAACTTGACGGTAAAACTCTTTATGAGTGCCTGCGCAGTTCAGGGCTAATTAACGGGGCAACCGAATTTATGATAGGTCTTTCGATGGCGTTCGCCAGCTATTTGGCGATGGCTCAGATTCCCTCCCATATAGCGAGCTGGATGAGCCAGCTTGCCGGAACGCCTTTTATGCTTTTGATGGTGATTAACATCTTCCTCCTGATTATCGGCTGTTTTGTTGATAATATCGCCGCAGTTATTATTCTTACTCCGATACTTTTGCCGGTTGTCAGAACTATAGGCATCGATCCCATACATTTTGGTTTGATTATCACCGTCAACTTGGCTTGCGGGTTTATTTCGCCGCCCTACGGCATCAACCTCTTTGTCGCCTCAGCGATTTCGGGTGAGAGTATCGAAAATATTTCTAAAGCAATTATTCCCTCGTTCCTGGCAATGGTAGGCTGCCTTATGCTCTTCACCTATTTCCCCATTATCACCATGGGATTGCTTAACATTATGAGGTAATCTGCATTTCCTTACTTATCAGTGCCAAAGAGCCGCTTCTTGCGCATGCGCAAGAAGCGGCTCTTTTTATGATTTTGCAAGACTGGCGCAGAGGAGTCAGTCCGACCGGCACTCTTTATCCGTTACTTTTATCATTCTATAACCAACACGGATATGGGTTTGTATGTATTGAGGGTCAGAGGTATCTTTTTCAATTTTCTTCCTGAGTGTGGCCATAAATACCCGCAGAGACTGAGTGTCATCGGGCAGAGGCGTACCCCAAATCTCTTTGGCGATGTAGTTGTAAGTGAGGACTTTACCAGTGTTTTTTGCTAATAGCACCAGCAGGCGGTATTCCATGGGGGTGAGGTGCAGCTCCTTGTCCTCGATAAAAGCGCAGCCGGCGGCGTAGTCTATTTTGAGAGCACCGTTGAGATATGTGTTTGATTCCGTGGCTGTTTGGCTGTTTTCGGCACGGGCACGGCGCATGGCGACTCTGATTCTGGCCATGAGTTCATCTACACTGAATGGTTTGGTGATATAGTCGTCAGCACCGGCATCAAGGGCTTCCACTTTGTCGCTGTCATCTCCTCTGGCACTGACGATGATTATCGGCGTTGCGCTCCAAGAGCGGGTCTTTTTGATTACTTCAGCACCGTCCATGTCGGGCAGCCCCAAGTCAAGAATAATGACATCGGGGCGGTAGGAGAGGACAGCGGTGACGCCATCTTTGCCGGTGGCGGCCGTTTTATATTGGTATTGCTGTGTTTCAAGCATTGTTGAAATTAAATTTCTGACGGCACTGTCGTCCTCAATTACCAAAATCCGCGGCTTATTCATATTTTGCCACCTCCGCCCTTTTAAGTGTGAAGCAAAAGACCGAACCGTGCGGCACATTGTCTTCCATATATATAGCTCCGCCATGGGCGTTAATGATCGATTTGCAGAGAGCCAGCCCCAGCCCAAGCCCGCGCCTGCCGTCCGCTCTGCCACCTGCGGTGTAGAACATGTCAAAAATTTTCGACCTCGCCTCAGCGGAAATTCCTTCCCCGGTATCAGCAACTTTTATTGTCACGAACTCCGTTTCGGCAGCGGCGGAGATGATTATTTCCGTTCCTTCAGTGGTATATTTTACCGCATTGTCAATTAAATTGATAACCACCTGCACTATCAGCCGTGCGTCCATCTCCGCCATAATTATTTCATCAGATGGGAGAACGGTGATTTTATGAGACTTGCATCGGCTCATGCGTTTGACAGCTTCAGCGAAGACATCTTCCACCAGTTCAGGCTCCATTTTGATATTCATCGTGCCGTTTTCTATTCTGGTGACTGAGAGGAGGTTTTCCACCAGCCCCGCCAGCCAAAGGGAGTCATCATAGATACCGCGGCACAGCTCTATTTTTTTCTCTTCTTCCAGCTCTGAGCCACGGTCGAGAATAATGGCGGCGTTACCGGTGATGCAGGTGAGCGGCGTTCTTAAATCATGAGAAACGGCCCGCAGCAGGTTTGCTCGCAGAGACTCTCTTTGTGCCTTGATTTCAACCTCTCTCTTAGCTTCAGCAAGCGTCACTTTTTCCAAAGCTACGCCGCATTCCGTTAAGATAGCCAGCAAGAGATTTTTTTGAAAGGCGTCCGGCTCAGTTGCCTGCTTTGCGGCTATTCCGGCTACAGCCAAGGGCTTGTCATGTCCTCTTACAGCATAGTATGTGCATTTGGCGCTTGGAAGAGTATCTGTGCCGGCTCCGGCGTATTTGTTGTTGCGGAGCACCCACACAGCGACAGCTCTTTCGCTCTCATCAAACAAGCTGATGTCTGCCTCTTGCCCTTCAGCAGTAAAAACAAGCGGCTTTTGAGGGATGCCCTCTTCGTCGGGCAAGTAAAAGAGCACGGAACGTTCAAGGAGCTTAACAATTTGTGAGGCAGTGGCGTCTATTATTTCGTCAGCATCAACAGCGTTGTGTGTTTTGTTAATAGTTTCCAACAGCACCTCGGTGCGGTAGGCTTTCTCCGCGGACTGAGCCGCCTGTCTTTTTATTCTCATTGTCAAAGTGCCGGTAATCACGCTTACCATGACCATAATAATGAAGGTTACGGGATAGCTGCTGTCGTAGACCATAAAGGTCATGCGCGGATCGGTGAAGAAAAAGTTGAAGGCAAAAACACTCGCTAAGGAAACGGAGGCACCGTATATCCAGCCGTTAGTCCAAAGGGAGGTAAAAAGCACTCCCAAAATGTAGACCATCATGATATTCGCCTCAGCAAAACCGGCATAGTCAAAAGCCAGCCCCACCAGAGTAGAGAGCACCAGCGCCGCCACTGATTTTACCGCCTCAGAGAGAGCTAAGACGTTCTCTCCTCTGTTGAACTTAATCCTTGCCCTGTATGGCGGGAGATTGTCGGGGATGATGTAGATGTCAAGGTTCGGCACCATCTCCGAGAGCTTTTCAATAAGATTCTTGGAGAAGAACCAGGTTTTGTGGTTGGTTCGCCCCAACACTATTTTTGAAATGCCGCCGATCTTCGCATATTCAGCGATTTGAGCGGCAACGTCGTCTCCGTAAACAGTGACCACACGGGCACCCAAATCTTTGGCCAATTTGATATTCTGCGCCAGCTTGCCACGGCTTTTTTCGTCCATTTTTTTGATGTCGGATTTTTCCACGTACAGAGCGATCAGCCCACGCTTAAAGGCCGCGGACATTCTCGCGGCGTTTCTGATAACTTTGGCGTTTGAGGGTGACGGCGAGAGGCAAGTGAGAATTAGTTCTCCCGCGCCGACAGCAGCGCACTCACCCTCTTTGACTGCGGATAAATTCAGCCTGTCCGCAGTCCGGCGCAGAGAAATTTCTCTTAACGCCGCTAAGTTGTGAGGGGAAAAGAAACCGCTTAAGGCCTTCTGCGCCTGCTTTTCACGGTAAATTTTTCCCTGCCTGAGACGGGTGAGCAAGTCCTCCGGTTCAAGGTCAATAACTTCCACTTGTGCCGCACTGTCAAAAATAACATCAGGAACTCTCTCGTTAACAGCAACACCGGTAATTGAGGAAACAAGGTCATTCAGGCTTTCGATGTGCTGTACATTTACAGTGGTCCACACATCAACGCCGTTTCGCAGAAGCTCCTGCACATCCATGTAGCGTTTTCTGTGACGGCAGCCCTCGGCGTTAGTGTGAGCGAGTTCGTCTACCAACACAATCGCGGGATTTCTTAGGAGAACCGCGTCAAGGTCAAACTCGCGCAGCAAAATGCCTCGGTATGACAAAGAAAGAGGCGGCATAATTTCCAGCCCTTCGAGCAAAGCCATCGTTTCCGGTCTGGTGTGAGGCTCGATGTAGCCCACAATGAGGTCAGCCCCGTCCTCTATTGCCTTATGCGCCGCTTCCAGCATGGAGTAGGTCTTACCAACTCCGGCGGCATAGCCGAAAAATATTTTTAAGCGTCCCTTTTTCGCCGCATTCTCTTCTGCCGATTTAAGGAGCAGCTCATCGGGGTCGGGTCTGAAGTCATCTTTCATGGCACACCTCCTGACTGTGATTATTCAGCTATTATGCCGTCTAGTTTAAGATTCACCAAGAGTACATTCACACGCGCCTCGCCGATTATTCCCAAAAAGGGTTTATCCGTCGCCGAGCTGATAATTTTGCGCACATACTCCTCGCTTTTGCCGCTGCTTTTGGCGATGCGAAGTACCTGATACTCAGCGGCACTAGGAGAGATATGGGGATCCAGCCCGCTTCCCGATACCGTCACTAACTCTGCCGGAACAGGATGGGAACCCATCTCCGGATGTGCGGCTTTAATGCCAGCAACTCTTTTTTCAACAGCGGCGGCGAATTTTTCTCCCGCAGGGCTCATATTGGTGGGCCATGAGTAGAGCAGTTTTTCATTATCTCCGCCTTTAAAAGTCTCGGTATCTATATTCATCGGACGTCCCCAGAGGTGATTTTGCTCCCGGAAATCTTGCCCTATCAAGAGACTGTATTTTTTGCCGCCGGCCTCAATTACACTGCCGTTCGCCTGAAAGGGAAAGAACGCCTGTGCCGTCGCTGTTACCACGGCCGTATATGCTCCGCCGAGCAAAACTGTCATAAGAAGCAGATATAGTGATGATTTGATTATTAATTTCATATACTCCACCGTTTCCTTTCTTTAGTCAACTTTGGTCATCGTCTTATTACACTAATTTCATCGCCGTAAGCAGCATATCTATGACTTTGATAGCCGCAAACGGAGCGATAATACCGCCCAGCCCGTAAACCAGCAGATTGTGAGCCAGCAGCGCACCCGCTGGAAGCTCTCTGTATTTAACTCCTTTAAGAGCCAGAGGAATGAGAGCAACGATAATCAAAGCGTTATAGATCACCGCGGAGAAAATAGCGCTCTCACCGCTGGTTAGCCTCATGATATTGAGAACTTCCAGCTGCGGGTAGAGTCCTACAAACATGGCGGGAATGATGGCAAAGTATTTCGCCAGGTCGTTGGCGATGGAGAATGTGGTTAAACTTCCCCTAGTCATCAGCAGCTGTTTGCCGATACGCACGATCTCAATCAGTTTTGTCGGAGAGGAGTCGAGGTCAATCATGTTCCCCGCCTCTTTGGCTGCCTGAGTACCGCTGTTCATCGCCACAGCCACATCTGCCTGAGCTAAGGCGGGCGCATCATTCGTACCGTCGCCTGTCATCGCCACCAGGTGTCCTTTGGCCTGAAATTCCCTTATCGTCTTTAGCTTGGCCTCAGGTGAGGCTTCGGCGAGGAAGTCATCCACACCGGCCTCAGCCGCTATCGCCGCCGCAGTTACCGGGTTGTCTCCTGTGACCATGATGCTCTTTATGCCCATTTTGCGCATGTCGGTGAATTTTTCGCGCACACCGTCTTTGATAATATCTTTGAGGTAGATAACACCAAGAACACGCTTGTTCTTCGCCACGACAAGCGGAGTTCCGCCCTTGCGGGATACGGAGTCAACCGCAGCGGCGCACTCGGAGCTGTACTTGCCGCCGGAGGCTTCCACATATTGACGCACGGCGTCGGCAGCTCCTTTGCGTATCTCTCCGCCGCTGTAATCAACACCGCTCATTCTTGTTGCCGCAGTGAAGGGAATGAAGGCCATGTTAGATTCATTAAGGTTCCGTCCTCTTAGGTTAAACTCCCTTTTCGCCAGCACAACGATACTGCGCCCTTCAGGAGTCTCGTCCGCAAGAGAGGAAAGCTGTGCCGCATCAGCCAATTCTGACGCTGCTGCGCCGTCAACGGGGATAAATTCGCTGGCCTGCCTGTTGCCCAATGTGATTGTTCCTGTTTTATCCAGCATCAGGATATCCACGTCCCCCGCGGCTTCAATGGCGCGCCCGCTCATGGCAAGAACGTTCGCACTATTGAGTCTGCTCATACCGGCGATACCGATGGCGGAAAGCAGCGCCCCAATCGTCGTGGGAGCCAGACATACCAGCAGAGCCACAAGAGCCGTAATAGAAGTAGGGTTGGCGATGCTCTGCTGCTTTGCGGAAAAGTCCGAGAAGGAGTAGAGAGAGAGAGTCACCAGCACAAATATCACCGAAAGCGCGACCAGGAGCATTTGCAGAGCGATTTCATTAGGCGTCTTTTTACGCGACGCGCCCTCTACCATAGCGATCATTTTATCGAGGAAGCTCTCTCCGGCTTCATTGGTCACGCGCACCACCAACCAGTCTGAAAGCACCGTTGTGCCGCCGGTTACTGAGCTTCTGTCCCCGCCTGATTCACGGATAACAGGCGCGGATTCACCGGTTATCGCGGATTCGTCCACCGAAGCGGCCCCGTCCGCAACCTCGCCGTCCGCAGGAATTTGCTCCCCGGCTTTGACAAGGAAGAGATCTCCCTTTTTCAGCATCGAGGAGGAGATGTCTTCATATCGCTCCCTGTCACTTTCATCGCTCATCAAATGAGCCGTAACATCTTTCCTGGCGGAGCGTAAAGAATCTGCCTGAGCTTTACCTCTGCCCTCAGCCACGGCCTCCGCAAAGTTAGCGAACAGTACTGTCAGCCACAGCATCACCGTTATTCCCAATGTGAAACTAAAGGGCGCGTCTTCAATGCCAAAGAATGCTAAAGCCAGCAATATCGTTGTCAGAACGGCAGAGAGGTAGACTAAAAACATTACCGGGTTGGCAATTTGGATTCTGGGGTCAAGTTTGACAAAAGATTCCTTTATCGCACGCTGCACTGCGGCGCTGTCCATCATTTTATTTTTTTCCATTGCTTTTACACCTTCCTTATAAGTACATCGCCAGATGTTCGGCTACAGGACCTAGGGCCAATACGGGAAAGAACGATAGCGCACCTATCATCAGGACAACAAAGATGAGCAGCAGTACAAACATCGTATCGCAGGTTGAAAGAGTGCCTGAGGACATTGCCGTTTTCTTCTTTTCCGCCATCGCACCGGCAATCGCCAAAGCTCCGACCATAGGAACAAAGCGGGCTGCCAGCATAATCACACCAAGGCTTACGTTGAAAAACACCGTGTCTGTATTAAGCCCGGCAAAGGCGGAACCGTTATTGCCGCCCGCAGATGTATAGGCGTAAAGAATTTCTGAAAGCCCGTGAGCACCGCTGTTGCCAAGACTTTGCGCCGCCTGGGGAAGAATGACGGCAATTCCGCTGCCCGCCAAAATGCAAAGAGGCGTAGCTAAACAGACAAAAAGCGACATTTTCATTTCATAAGGGCCTATTTTTTTGCCGAGATATTCCGGCGTTCGTCCCACCATCAGTCCGGCGATAAAGACTGTCAGCATCGCAAAGCAAATCATGCCGTAGAGACCGCTGCCGACACCGCCGAAGACCACTTCTCCCAGCTGAATCATCAGCATCGCCGCCATTCCTCCAAGAGGAGTGAGGCTGTCAAACATGACGTTAACAGAGCCGCTTGACGCAGCGGTGGTGAAGACCGTCCACATTGAAGACATGGCAATGCCGAATCGTGTCTCCTTGCCCTCCATGTTGCCTCCCGCCTGCCCCACAGACGAAATATCTACAGACCCTCCCTGAATAAGCTGAGGTGTTGCCGCCAGCTCGGAGATCGTCACCGCTGCAAGAGCAGCCAGCAGCAAAATAAACATCGCCGCGAAAATAGCGCGCCCCTGCCTTTTATCTTTTATATTGCGTCCGAAACTAAAACACAGTGAGACAGGAATGAGAAGAATGGCAAGCATCTCCAGCAAGTTTGACAGGGGCGTGGGGTTTTCAAAGGGATGGGCGGAGTTTGTCCCGCTAAAGCCGCCGCCGTTTGTGCCAAGCTGCTTTGGTGCGACTTGGCTGGCCTGAGGCCCCATCGGCAGAACCATTTGCGAAACTGAGCTTCCGTCTTCAAGAGTTATCGGCTCAACCAAATCTGAAACACGGTAGCTTTGCAGATTTTGCACCGTACCGCAGGAGACCAAGGCAACTGAAAGCAAGAGGCAAAGGGGGAGCATCACATAGAGAGCAGCTCTCGTGACATCTTTCCAGAAAGAACCGATAGAGGAAGCATTTACACGGGTGAACCCGCGGAAAAACGCAAATACGACCGCAATACCCACAGAGGCAGAGAGAAAGTTCTGCACTGTCAGACCCAGTGACTGAGCGAAGTAGCCCAGCGTTTTCTCACCGGAATATGACTGCCAGTTTGTATTGGTGACAAAGCTGGCCGCGGTATTAAAGGCCAGATCCCAACTCATACCGCCAAAACCTTGGGGGTTGAGCGGCAAATACTTTTGCGCCGCCAGCACGGCAAAGAGCAGCACAAAGCTAACAACGCTGAAGGAAAGAGCCGCAAAAGCGTAACTCTTCCAGTCCATCTCCTCCTCCGCGCTGCCGATGAACCTATAGATGGCTTTTTCGCAGGGAGCAAGCAGCGGCGAAAGAAAGACCCTCTCTCCCGACATAACCCTGTCAATATACCCGCCCAAAGGCGCGGCCAACACCACTAAAAGTGCCAAACTGAATCCGTATTCCCACAAGATATCCATAATATCTCTCCCCTTGTTGTCTTTAAAAATATTTACCAACCTATGGCCTGCCAGCAGCACGCCGGGCAAAAACCAGCTGCCCTTTTTACCCGCTTACGCCGGCGCAAATGAAAGAAATCCGCATTTGCAGCACCATGACAATTAAGCACCGCTTTCTCTAAAAGGGCGTTTGTATTTTGTGAAGGGAGTATATCGCATAAAAAATAAATGTGCCGTTAGAGCTTCAGGGTAAGATGTTAATTTTATGTTAAGATTGATTAATGAAGAGAGTGGTATTGTATCAAAATAACAACTGCCGCTAATATATATAATGAAGAAGATGGTACTTAGTGGAAAGAGGAAAACTGTACATGCTTTGGGGAGACTTGGCAGTGCTGCTGGTCGCGCTGATTTGGGGAGCGACCAATGTGGTGATCAGAGACGCGCTGGAAGGAATTACCCCTTTTTGGTTCTGCGCTCTCCGCTTTATTATCGCTTGGATTACGGTAATGGCCTTTTTTGGCAAAAGAGCGCTTAAGATGCCCCCAAAAACCAAACTCACAGGTATCGCCTTGGGAGCGGTCTTTATCTGCGCATATCTTGTGGGTGCTGTGGCTCTGCTCTACACCACAGCGGGAAACCAATCCTTTATCATCTCCATGTCTGTGGTCTTCGTACCGCTCTCCGTCTGGTTCATTACTAAAAAATTCCCTGGCTGGCATGTGGCGGCGGCGGTAGCCCTCTGCACCGCCGGAATGGCTGGGCTGATGCTGGACAGCGCTTTGTCAGTAAACATCGGCGATGCACTCTGTCTGCTCTCAATGTTTTTCGTCACGGCCTATATTTTGCTGGTGCAAAGGTATGTCCGCAGCGCAGACCCTTACGGACTCTCCTGCTGGCAGGCTCTGGGAGGTATGATTCTCGCCTTGGTCGCGGCAGTGTTATTTGAACCGCTGCCGATAAACTTAGCCACAAAAGCCTGGATTGCGGTTGCATATGCAGGCACAATCGGTTTTGCTCTCACTCTGGTTCTGCAAACAGCGGCACAAAAATACACCAACGCCACTCATGTAGCGATACTTCTTTCCACCTCCGGCGTCTTCGGCAGCATTCTTGGCGTTATCTTCATTGATGAACCAATGACATGGCGCATATTCACAGCATCAGGGCTCATTTTAGCAGGAGTACTGATGGTGGAGGCGTTTCCTGCTCTGCAAAAGAAAGTCAGAAGCGGAACTCAATAAAACTATACTTGCCACGCTCGTTTAAAAGTCTCCACACCGGGGCGAATCTTCTCACGGGGAATCCCCGCAAATGATAGGCTCACGGAAATTTTTCCGTCTCCATCGTCTTGAATCCGCTCCGCTGCCGCCCCGTAAGCTGTGGCGGCCATCTCTGCCTCCGCAGCACTCAGCACGCTTTTCAGCGAAACCTTCACCGAGATAGAAGTTTCATAGAGGGAAACCGCCGCTTTCTCTCCAAAGACGGCAGCGAGAGCAGCTAACAGCTCCTTCGCCTTCATTTGATAGATCTTGCGGCTGCGGCGCAAGTGACGTTCCAGATAACGTCCGCGGATATACTCCGCCAGCGCCAATTGCTCTACCTTGCTCGCGGTTTGGTCATAAAAACGGATCTTCTCCCGTGCCTGCGCCGCCAGGGGTCCAGGCAGCACCATATAGGCAATGCGCACAGATGGGAGCAGCAGCCGTGAAAAACTGCCGAGATAGATAACCCGCTCCGGTGCCATTCCCTGCAACGAGGGAAGCGGACGCGAAAGATAGCGCAATTCTCCGTTATAGTCGTCCTCTAAGATAAAACCATTGCTGCCCCGCGCCCAAGATAACAGCGCGCCCCGCCGCCTGCTTAGCTCGGAAAGTGATGTTTGCGGCATATTTGAAGTGATATCGGCAAATAGAGCACAATCAGCAAACAGCGGTATTTCGTTTGTAAAAGTCTCCCAAGCGGCATGCTTTCTAACTTGCCAGCCGAAATCAGCAAAAATTTGTTCACCTTGAGCAAAACCGGGATCTTCTATAGCAATAGACCCCTCTCTGCCCAAAATACGGCAAAGAGAGGTTAAAAGCTGCTGCGTTCCCGAGGAGATGACGACTCTATCCCATGAAGCCTTGACGCCTCTGGCTGTGAGGCAGTATTCCACCAACGCCCGGCGCAGCTGCGGCTCTCCTTGCGGATCGCCGCGCGAAACAATCTCTGTCTGCATATTGAGAGCCATGCGTAAGTGGCGGCGCCACATTTCAATATCGGCAGTGCCGCTGTCGATATTTCCCGAACGAAAGTCATAGATAACCTGCGGCGTCCTCTCCGCGGCAAAAGTCACCCCGGCATCGTCCTGCCGCTGAAAAAACGGCGAGACAAAAAAACCGCTTTTTGGGCGGCTCTCGATAAACCCCTCCGCAAGCAAGCGCATATAGGCGTTTTCCACCGGTGAACGGCTCACAGAAAGCTCCGCAGACAGATCGCGTATCGATGGCAGGCGGCTGCCCTCTGCAATCGCGCCGCCGCAAAGAGCCGCGCGCATAGAGTCGTAAATTTGCTTCCACACCGCAGTGCCGCTTTCTCTATCGATATTGACAAAATTATCCAGCATCGAAGGCCTCCAAACTGTCATCTTAAAATTAACCAAAACTGGACATTGTATTAATGACAATGTGCAGTTATAACTATATCGCACCCGGGCAGCTCATACAATAGGAGCCAAACAAAATGAATAACGCAGAACAGATAAAACTCAACAGAGACCTGGCAAAAATGCTAAAGGGCGGCGTCATCATGGACGTCACTACACCTGAGCAGGCAAAAATCGCCGAAGCGGCGGGAGCTTGTGCCGTCATGGCATTGGAAAGAATTCCCGCCGACATCAGAGCTGCTGGCGGCGTCTCCAGAATGAGCGACCCCGGTATGATTCGCGGAATCCAGAAAGCCGTATCCATTCCCGTAATGGCGAAATGCCGTATCGGACACTTCGCCGAGGCCCGCATACTTGAAGCCATCGAAATCGACTACATTGATGAAAGTGAAGTTCTCAGCCCCGCCGATGACACCTACCACATAGATAAGACCGATTTTTGCGTACCCTTTGTCTGCGGGGCGAGAAACCTCGGAGAGGCTCTGCGCCGTATCGCCGAGGGCGCTACGATGATCCGCACCAAGGGTGAACCGGGCACAGGCGACGTAGTACAGGCAGTGCGCCACATGAGAGCGATGAACGCCGAGATCGCCCGCGTGAAATCAATGCGCAAAGACGAAATCTTTGAAGCCGCCAAAGAGCTTCAGGTTCCCTTTGATTTGCTGCTCTATGTTCACGACGAAGGGCGTCTGCCGGTAGTGAACTTCGCCGCCGGCGGCGTGGCGACACCGGCCGACGCAGCGTTGATGATGATGCTGGGCGCGGAAGGCGTATTTGTCGGCAGCGGCATTTTCAAATCCGGCTGCCCGGAAAAGCGCGCCGCCGCCATTGTCAAAGCAGTGACAAACTACCATGACGCAAAGTTGCTCGCCGAAATTTCCGAAGGGCTCGGAGAGGCCATGGTCGGCATCAACGAAAATGAAATCGCCGTGCTGATGGCTGAACGCGGCAAATAATGAGCGCACTCAAAATCGGCGTCTCCGCCGTCCAGGGAGCCTTTGCGGAACACTGCGCCATGGTGCGCGGTCTCGGCGCCGAAGCTGTGGAAATCAGAGCCATATATGACCTTGAGGACATTGACGCTCTGATTCTGCCCGGAGGAGAGAGTACCGTTCAGGGCAAGCTTCTCAAAGAGCTGGGACTCTTTTCGCGGTTAAAAAGCATGATCGCCCAAGGGCTGCCGGTCTACGGTACTTGCGCGGGAATGATACTCTTAGCCGCCGATATTGAAAACGACAGCCGCCGCCACTTTGCCGTCATGGATATCTCTGTGAAACGCAACGCCTATGGCAGACAGCTCGGCAGCACCATCCTCCGCGGCTCTTTTGCCGGCATGGAGGATGTGCCAATGCCCTTTATTAGAGCCCCCTACATATACAAAACAGGCACAGGTGTGGAAATTCTTTCCGAGCGTCAGGGATTTGTTACCGCAGCGCGGCAGGACAAAATGCTGGCTACAGCGTTTCACCCGGAAATGACCGAGGACATACGCGTTCACGAATATTTCCTAAAGATGATTTAGACGCAGACAAAGCTTAGAGGCAAAACCTCCGTCCAGCTCAGAGGTTATTGCAGAGGTATTCCATGCTGAGTCAATATTTGTAATGACAATATCTCTTTGCCTCGCGGAATTTTTGCAGAGATTCTATCTTTACAGGCTGCATTGCACAAAAATTGCACATAAAAAAGGAGACCGCAGCTGCTAACTGTACGCCCTTACGGTCTCCTTTTATCTCATCGGTTGACAAACATGTAACCATGGTACAGAATGAAAAAATACCATAGGAGATGAGGTGATTTTATTGCAAATAATCTCTCCCGAAGATAAGAAAAGGCTGGTTTATGAGGCTCTCCAAGCGCAAAAAATGGCTTATGCGCCCTATTCGGGGTTCAAAGTAGGAGCAGCGCTGCTCTTTGAGAACGGGGAAATCGTGCGCGGCTGCAATGTAGAGAACAGCAGCTTCGGCGCCACCATCTGCGCTGAACGCAACGCCATGACCACCGCCATAGCTTTGGGACTGCAAAAGCCTCTTGCCGCGGCTATAGTTGGAATCGAGGGCAAGATCTGCGCTCCATGCGGGTCATGCCGCCAGGTTTTGGCCGAGTTCAATGAAGAGATGGAGATTATATTGCAAGATGGCAGCACGCTGCTGGAGATAAAGCTCTCTGAGCTGCTGCCGATGCACTTTTCCCTATCCAAAGTTTAAAAGCACGGCAGACAAAGATTACCGAACGCTGCTTAAGCAGCGCGCCTACAATAACAACCAACTCATATTCCGCTGACTATAAGCAAATAGCCAAAAGCAATACTTCCGTACAGGAAGCGGCTTTAGTTAACCTTTGATTTTTGCAGATCGGCTTTGCCTTCTTCATCTATCTCTTAGTTTGTTCATCAAACAAAAATACATGCCCGGCACCAAAGGACGCAGGATAGAATCAGTGCTTTTTAAGTTATGCTGTATTTGATTTGAGGCCGGATTTCCCTCAGGTCGGATATTAATGTACCGCCGAGACAGAGACGCCCCGCCTTGGCACTGGCAGGACGTATGATCTGTTGCCTCTTAAAGATGCGGTTCAGTCTGAAATAATTCAGAGAGAGCATACTGCCAGCTCAGGGAAATATTTCATACTTGTCTTTTTTAACTCTTTCTCGCTGCGAAGCACAATGTATTTGTCCGTACCGGCTGCTTGAGCCAGTTTTTCCAGGCTGACACTCATTTTTACTGCGGAGCGGGCGTGAACCATAGCATAGAGATTATAGGGAAAATCACTGAAGGGCTCTCTCTCATAACAATGCGAGACCTCATCAAAACGGGCAAGCATCTCACCTGCTTGATCCGCTGTTTCGTGAGGAACGGCGAATACTACCATGGCGTTTTCCACAAACCCGGCCTTCTGGTGGCGCAGTATCGCACCGAACCTTCTCATGACACCGTTATCTCTCATTTCTTCCACGCGGGAAATCAGTTCACCGCAGGAAATACCCAAGAAATCCGCCCAATCGGCGAATGGTTCGGCACTGTACGGCAAATCGTCCTGAATCGTGGCAATGACACGCTTGGTATCAAAATCAAGCGTATTCACTCTGCGGCACAACCTCTGCTTTCCTGCTGCAAAAACTCGGGCACCGCTCTCCATGGGAAAGTACGTTCTTATTTTATATTTCTTCAGTGCGCTAAGCACATGCACCGAGTGTAAGGCTGTGTTTTCAGTAATATCAAAAAGAGTATCCGCGACTGCGTCGGGAGACTCCGCAATCAGAGTGAACCAGATGTTGTATCGGTGGCTGCGCACATAATTATGTGTAAGTGAGTTGATATGCGCAGTATATTCCTCGTAGCCGCCAAGCTCCTCCGGCGGCAGAATCCCGCAGCAAAGACGCGAAGTATAACCCAGCCGCTCGGAGACAAAGACACCGCCGATACGCCGTATGACGCCATCTTTCCTCAGCTGTGAGATGGTGCGGAAGACCTCCTCTTCACCGCAGCCCACCATCTCGGCAATCGAATGGTAGGGCCTTTCGCAGACAGGGAAGCGTTCCTGAATGATATTCAGTATCTCACGTGAACATTCGCTAAAGAGTCCCGTCATTTGACGGCAGCTCCCTTCCATAGGCGCAGTAAGGATCTTCACTCATATAGTTACCGTCATTGTAATATGCTGCTCTGGCGCGGCAACCGCCGCATACAGAGACGTATGAACACTTGCCGCAGCTGCCTCCGTACTGCAAAGTACGAAGTTTTTTCAGTACGGGACTGTTCTTCCAAATTTCTTCAAAGGGCTCGGCGCGGACATCGCCAGCAGCCTCCGGCAAATAGGCGCAGGGCTGAACTATTCCCGCAGGGTTGATGATGCAGTAGGCGCTTCCGGCGATACAGCCACGGGCAAACCTGTTGTCAAGCCCCATTTGCGCGGCGATTCTGGTAAACTGGGGCGCACAGGTTGGTTTGATTTCTATCGGCAGGAGAGTCTGTTTTGCCATAATTTCCCGCAGCAGCTTTTCATATTCATTGATTTCCAAGGCGGTCTCTTTGATAAACTTTCCTCGCCCCACAGGTATAAGAAAGAATACATGAAAGGCAGAGGCGCCATTAGCGGCGGCGAAATCGGCAAGGGAGCAAATTTCTTCTCTGTTCCAGTCCATTACCGTGGTATGGATCTGAAATTGCAGCCCTGCTGACAAGCAGTTTTTCATAGCAGCCAAAGTCTTATCAAAGGCACCTGGCAAGCCTCTGAAAGCATCGTGCTTAGCGGGATCAAGGCTGTCCAAACTGATGCCGGCGCGGACAACTCCGGATTCTTTAAGTCTCAGAGCCGTATCAGCAGTAATCATCGTGCCGTTTGTACCAAGCACCGGGCGCAAGCCTCGGCTGGCGGCAAAAGAGACAAGATGAAAGATATCCTCTCTCATCAAAGGCTCACCGCCGCTGAAAATCATAATTTTGAACCCGGCTTTGGCAATGCCGGAGATCATTTGTTCCGCTTCCGAAGTAGAAAGTTCACCGCGGCTCTCTGAACCGGCATCACGGTAACAGTGCGGACAGGTGAGATTACATCTGTTAGTGGTATTCCAGGAAATAATCATTTTATCTCCTCATCGCTGAGGTAACAGGCGGGGTCGGACTGCCATAAATCTCCCAGTGCCGCCGCTCTCGCTCTGAAATTGCCGTTGCAAAGGTCAAGCCATCTGCAGGCGGCACAGCGTCCTTTCAAATATTTTTTTCTCTCTTTCAGTGCTTGTAGCAGCTCATTATGCGGATTTGTCCAAATTTCGCCAAAACTGCTCTCGTTAACATTGCCAAAAGTTACAGACTGGGTAAACTGGTCCGGATGCACATTGCCAAAGCTGTCTACCGCACCGAAGGCCATTCCTGAACGGTTACCGCCATTTGAGCTAATCAGCCTTAAAATCCGTTCTGCGCGGCTGTCACCCTTTTTAAGTGCTTGTAAATAGAGATAAACACCATCGGCGTGGTTATCAACGGTTAGGATCTCTTTCTTCCGCCCTCGGCGCTGCAAATCCAAGGTACGCTCCGCAATTAAATCCAGCACACGGCGGCTTTCGCCGTGGCTCACATCGTTCTCTGCGCTAGCACGCCCGGAGTAAACCAGATGGTAAAAGCATATTCTATCGACATTCTCCGACTCAGCTAAGTCAAAGATGGCGGGAATCTCACCTGCGTTATCTTTGGTAATTGTAAAACGCAGCCCAACCCTCTGCCCTGCGGCAACGCAGTTTCTAATTCCCGTAAGGGCCATTGCGAAAGCACCCTTCAAGCCTCTGAATTTATCATTAACAGCGCCCATACCGTCAAGGCTG
The DNA here is from genome assembly GCA_964522805.1 of uncultured Synergistaceae bacterium. Classification (GTDB taxonomy): domain Bacteria; phylum Synergistota; class Synergistia; order Synergistales; family Synergistaceae; genus CAZBYL01. The sequence goes on from CAZFWP010000010.1 coordinate 28,528, forward strand.
ATACCAACATAGCCGATACCCATATCCTTAAGGCGCAGGGCGGTATCTTTCGTAATCAATGTGCCGTTTGTAGAGATAGTCGGCCTGACGCCACGCTTGGAGGCATAACCTGCCAACTCGAAAAAACCCTCGCGCATCAATGGTTCTCCGCCGGAAAAGAGCAGCACCGGCACTTTAAAATCGGCGAGGCTGTCAATAAAACGCAGCGCCGCTTCATGAGTCATCTCGTTCTCGCGCCGCTTCATATCTGCCTGAGCATAACAGTGCACACACTTTAAATTGCATGTTTTGGTACAGTTCCATACAACCACGGGACCGGCGTCCGCACTGACGCCATCTTTAGCATAAGCCGCGCTGCGGTTATATCTCAGGCTGTCACCGAAATTGCTTTCATCTGTCAGCAGCTTGGTTATACTTATCATCCGCACGTCTCCGCCTTTTCAAAATTTATATAAAACGCAGTGCATATCAAACTATACATGCACTGCGTTCAGCTTTATCTAATTAACGCGGCACTTGCGGCTATTCGGCAAACTCCCCCGCTCTGGTCGCATAATTAAGTTCTTTATGGTCCAGCTGTGAAAGTTCGCTAACCTTCTCTATATCAAGCCCCAGAGCCGAGGCCAGCCTTTCGCCGTATTCTTTATCCGCCAGCAGGCAATGAGCCGCATGGCGGTATTTGATATTTTTGGTAACACCGTTCA
>CAZFWP010000011.1:0-27701 GCA_964522805.1 uncultured Synergistaceae bacterium
GCTTTGTTTTACCGACCCACGCCGTTTTGGAAGGTTTTGGCTGGTACAGAGTGGCGCGGAGGATTTGGTCAGCGGCATTCATAGGTTGGGCTTGGAGCCTTTTGACAGTTTTTTGACAGGGGATTATTTGCGTTCATCTTTCGGCAAGAGCAGAAAGGCGATTAAAAGTTGTTTGCTGATGCAGGATGTTGTTGCCGGTATAGGAAATATTTATAGTGATGAAATTTTATTCAAAGCGGGGATATCTCCCTTGAGAGCTGCATGCAGTTTGAATGATGTGGAGTGGCGAACATTAGCAGCAGCCATACACGAGAGGCTTGCTTATTATGTTGGAAAAAACGATATTTCTCCTGCCGATTATTTGTCAGGGGGTGGGCGTGATTATCGAAATACGCCATATCTGAATGTTTATGGTCACGCAGGGAAGCCGTGTCCTCTTTGCGGAGAACCTCTTTACCGTGCGGTTGTGGGAGGTCGCAGTTCTGTGTTTTGCCGAAATTGCCAAAGATAGAATAGTTTGCCGGAATTTTAACCCCAATTTGCAGGGGAAGATTCATCAACATTGTTTAATACAGTATTTTCGGTTTTGCTTCTTATAGAATATAATTGCAAAGATACAGATGAGGTGATTGTGGTGTGCGATGGTAAGGAAAGAGTTGAGGTGCGGCTGGATTTTACCCGCAAGGGACGCAAGGGCTTTTCGGAGGTTATCTTTTGTCAAGGAAAGTCTGATTCACAGATGTTGAAAATAGCGAGTGATATTCTTGAAAGCGGCGTGGATACCGCCTTTAGCCGCATGAGCGAGCAGCAGGCAGAGATTGTTTCTTCTGTTATTGGTTCGTTTCGTTATTCTTCGGTCTCGCGCATGGGTTTTACGGGATTTGCACCTGTAGGCAGCAATGGTTCTGTAATAGCGGTGCTGACCGCAGGAAGTACAGATGTGCCTGTTGCCGAAGAGGCTGCCTCTATCGCCGAGTTTTCCGGCTGCGAGGTTCGCCGTTTTTATGATGTGGGAGTTGCCGGTATACATCGACTTATGGATGTATTGCCAGAGGTGAGACAGGCAGATGTTGTTATTGTCGCTGCCGGTATGGACGGAGCCTTGCCAAGTGTTGTTGCCGGGCTTGTTCCATCTTTGGTTGTTGGCCTTCCGACATCTGTTGGCTACGGAATAGCGGAGAACGGGCAGACGGCGCTGCGCTCAATGCTTTGTTCCTGCAGCCCAGGGCTTGTGGTGGTGAATATAGATAACGGCATAGGAGCGGGGCTTTCAGCTGTGCTTGCTGCAAAAAAAGCAATATAATAAAATAATAAGACAGCAATAACGTCATTGTGTTTTCAGAGGCTCAACGCTAAGATAGAATGGTTCTGACGTATTCAATCGGGAGGCAGCCATGAGAAACGAACGTTATTTAAGAGTATCAAAGAAAATAAAGGAAAGCATTGTCCCTTTTGCGGTATTATTTTCGCTGTTTGTTTTTCTGGCTTGGCTAATTGTAAAGCCGCTGGGAGGTCCATTGCTTTGGTCTGCGGTACTGTCTTATTTTGCCTATCCGTTTTATAAGGGTATGTACAGAAAGTTATTCAACGGTCGTTATGCCAACATAGCTGCCGGAGTCACAACAGCGTCTATATTGATTTTTATGGCGATTCCGATGCTGATTATGGGGCTTTTTCTGACGAAGGAGTCGTTTCGCATTTATGAAGCCGTGATTGAAAGCGGTATATTAAATGATTCGTACTCCGAGATTATGACAAAGCTGCAAACCATACCTTATGTCGGCAAATGGGTTTATCATTTTAACGCTCTGAGCGGTATGCCGGTGCTTGAAGTTATTATTAACAGCAGTTTAAATTGGGTTACCGCTTTTCTAAAGGTTCTGTCCCGCGAAATTTTAGGTAATGCTTTTAAAATATTTTATCTGTTGGCAATAGTGACTATTTCTTCATTTTTCTTTGTCAGAGACGGACATTTAATTTTGAATTATATTCGCGAGCTGATGCCGCTTACGGACGAAGCGCGCGATTCTATTATTGACCGTTCGGAAAAGATGCTTCGCGCCGTTGTTTACGGTATTGTGTTCACTGCCAGTGTTCAGGGTACATTAGGGGGTCTGGGCTGGTGGTATGTGGGGCTTCCTCATCCTCTTTTCTTTGGTTTTTTTATGTTCATTACCGGAATGATCCCCTTTGTAGGTACGCCGGTAATTTGGATTCCCGGTTCTATTACCCTTTTTCTTAACGGAGAATTTACCGGTGGAATGATGCTGCTGGCTTGGGGATTTGGCGTTGTCAGTATGGTAGACAATTTTATTCGTCCGATATTTATCTCTGAAGAGAGCAAAATTCATATGCTGATTATTTTTATCGGTATTTTCGGTGGGCTCTTCAATTGGGGCTTTTTGGGACTCTTTATCGGCCCCTTAATTCTTTCGCTGGGAATCTTTATACTTGACCTCTATAGAGCGATTGCGACAGAATCAATTGGTCTGAGAGATAACAAATTTGAGTAGTTTATGACAACTTGATCTTTCGAATTTGATATGCGGCATAGGGGAGGCGTCAGCGGTGATTCGTGTCGTGGCTGTGTCCGGATATAAAAACAGCGGTAAAAGCACTTTGTGCAGAGCTCTGCTTGCCGAGCTCCGAAAACTTGATATACGAACGGGATACATAAAACGTACCTCGGAGAAGGCTTTGCATTCAAGGGCGGCGACAGACACGGGGGCTGTTGTCAATATGGGCTTTGACACTGTATTGTGGGGAGAGGACGGTATTTCATTAGAGTCAAAAGAGAAAGATGTTTCTCCTCAGCACATAGCCTCAAAATATTTTCCAGATTCTGAGCTTCTGATACTGGAGGGCGGTAAAGAGCTTCCCCTTCCCAAAATATGGGTGCGTTCACCCGGTGAAGATATCCCTGACTGTCCTGGAGTGTTTATTGTCTACGACCGCTTCTCTGATGCTGGCGATGGTAAAAGGCTTTTTTGCGCAGGTGACGAGGCTCTCATCGCGCAGCGCCTAGCGGCATTGGTGAGAGGTCGTTCGTATAGGAGTTCAAGAGTTTATATTGGTGATAGACCTTTGCCGATGAAGGATTTTATCGCAGATTTTATACGCGGCAGCGTATTAGGGATGCTTGCATCGCTCAAAGGAGGAGCTGACCCCAGCGCTCCTGTTAGAGTATACCTTGACGGTGCAGGGAAAAAATAAATCGATATAACTAAGGGGCTGGTCTATAAGAGATAGGGAAGATGATATTCTACAATTTAACGTTGCGGTTTAGTCGGATATATTGTGAAAGTGCTCCGGCATTATTCTAAAAACGCGCTTTATTTGTCTTCGCGGCGTTTTTTTGAAAAGATTGTCGGTATAAGGTTGTAACTTTCCAAGATACCCGCTATAATCTTCTGTCGGGTCGGCGTATTTGCCGATAATACCAAAACCTTCAAGGGGGTTCTTCAGCAATGGAAATAATAGGCATTATTGGAGGCATAGGAGTACTGGCTCTGCTTTACGCCGTATACGCCTCAAGCAAAATCAACGCATTTAAAGTTGAGCATGATCGGGTCAATGAACTTTCCGGAATTATCCAGAGCGGAGCAATGGCCTTTCTCTACAGAGAGTACAAGGCGCTTGTTCCGTTTGTAGTCGTTGTTGCAGCTCTGCTTGCATGGAAGATAAGCGTGCCCAGCGCAATCTGTTTCGTATCAGGAGCTCTTTGCAGTGCTCTTACAGGTTACGTCGGAATGAAGGTTGCCACAAAGTCAAATGGCAAGACAGCGTTCGCCGCGATGAGCGGTATGAACGGTGCGCTTAATATCGCCTTCATGGGCGGCAGCGTCATGGGTATGACAGTTGTTGGAGTAGGACTTCTCGGCGTAATCGCCATGTTTGTCTTATTCGGTGACGCCAACATTATCACAGCGTTCGGATTTGGTGCAAGCTCAATCGCGCTTTTCGCAAGAGTCGGCGGCGGTATTTACACCAAGGCTGCTGACGTGGGTGCTGACCTTGTAGGTAAAGTTGAAGCCGGTATCCCTGAAGATGACCCCCGCAACCCGGCCGTCATTGCTGACAACGTCGGCGATAACGTCGGAGATATCGCTGGTATGGGTGCGGACCTCTTTGAATCTTACGTAAACTCAATTATCGCCGCTATGGCGATTGGTGCGCTTGTTGCGGGTCTTGCCGGAGTTATGTATCCGATGATGCTCGCTGCGGTCGGAATCATCGCCTCAATTCTTGGCACATTCTTTGTCAAAGTCAAAGAGGGCGGAGATCCGGCGAAAGCACTTCGCTACGGACTCGGTTCAACCGGTCTTTTCATGATCGTTGGTACATATTTCCTCACACGCTGGGTATTCCTCGATGACCTAACCCTTTTCTACGCTGTTGTTTCAGGTGTTGTTTCCGGAATCCTCATCGGCGCAGCTACAGAATACTACACTTCCGGCGACTACCCCAGCGTTAAAGAAATCGCCCAGGCTTCGGAGACCGGAGCTGCGACAAACATCTTAGCCGGACTTGGTGTGGGAATGAAATCAACAACAATTCCTGTTATCCTTGTCTGCGTAGCTATCCTTGCAGGGGTAAAGTTTGGCGGACTGTACGGTATCTCTTGCGCGGCTGTTGGTATGCTTGCTATCACAGGTATGGCTCTTTCCGTTGACGCATATGGACCTATCTCCGACAATGCCGGCGGTATCGCCGAAATGGCCGATTTGCCCGAGTCAGTGCGTGAAATCACCGACAGACTCGATGCAGTGGGAAACACCACAGCCGCTGTAGGCAAGGGACTTGCAATCGGTTCAGCGGCCTTGACAGCGCTTGCGCTCTTTGTTGCATATGCGCAGGCTACAAATCTGCAGGTTATCGACCTCAAAGATCCCAAAGTAATGGTCGGACTTTTCATCGGCGGACTTCTGCCTTTTGTCTTTAGCGCTCTTTCTATCCAGGCTGTCAGCCGCGCTGCTGAAAAGATGATCGAAGAAGTGCGCCGTCAGTTCCGTGAAATCCCCGGAATTATGGAAGGCACAGGACGCCCTGAATATGAACGTTGCGTTGACATTTCCACAGCAGCAGCTCTCCGCGAAATGATTATCCCCGGAATCATGGCGGTTCTTGCTCCTATTGTGGTAGGACTCGGTCTCGGTGCCGCGGCACTAGGCGGACTCCTCGGTGGTTCCATCGTAACCGGTGTTATGATGGCTATCTTTATGTCTAATGCAGGCGGTGCATGGGACAATGCCAAAAAGTATATTGAAAACGGACATCACGGCGGTAAGGGTACAGCCCCTCATGCTGCTGCGGTCGTTGGTGACACGGTCGGTGACCCCTTCAAGGATACAGCCGGTCCCAGCCTTAACATCCTTATCAAGCTTATGTCTGTTGTCGCCACAGTTCTTGCTCCGTTATTTGTCTAAGCGGCATTAGTTCTGTTTTAGATAGTTAGTTGATTTGACAATGGTCTAGAGGGAGAGTTTTACTCTCCCTCTGGTCTTCTATATGTGAGGTGTTAGAATGGCGTCTGACGATGTTCGTGAAATAAAATCCAAGCTTGATATTGTCGAAGTCGTCGGAGATTATGTCGCCTTACGAAAAAACGGGCAGACACATTGGGGGCGTTGTCCTTTTCATAATGAAAAGACACCGTCTTTTAGCGTTTCTCAGGAACGCCAGACTTTTCACTGTTTTGGCTGCGGCAAGGGCGGCGATATCTTTACGTTTATTATGGAAATGGAGCACCTGGAGTTTAGGGAAACTTTGGAGATACTGGCAGAAAGAGCCGGCGTAAAGCTTCAAAAACTGCCGGGGCGGAGCAGCCTTAAATCTTCCGGGGCATCTAACATACAAGTTATCGCGCTTGATTTTTTTAAAAAATCGCTGGAGGGTGCCGGCGGAGAGGCGGCAAGGTCGTATTTATCACGCAGATCTATTAACTCTGATGTTAGCAGCCGATTTGAAATTGGCTGGGCCCCCTCTTCTTGGGATGCGTTACGTAAACATCTTGAGATTTGCGGATTTAATGCACAGCAGATAATGGATAGCGGATTGGTTACTCAGGGAACAAAAGGTACATATGACAGATTTCGAGGCAGGATTATTTTCCCTATATACAATGTTTCGGATAGACTAATTGGCTTTGGCGGACGAATTCTTGATGGTGATGAAGCTAAATACCTAAATAGCCCGGAGAGCCCGCTCTTTAATAAACGTAATAATTTATATTTACTAAATAAAGCAAAAATGTCTGCGCGTACAGAAAAACATATTATCCTCGTCGAGGGCTACATGGATGCCATAAGAGCGCATTTAGCTGGGTTTACCAACACTGTAGCCTCGTTGGGGACGGCACTTACTGATGCCCAGGCTGCGCTGATAAAAAGAGTCACAGGACTATGTTATATATGTTACGATTCTGACTCCGCTGGGCAGGAAGCCGCGTTACGCGGAATGTACGTACTGCAGAAGCATGGAGTTGCAGTCAAGATAATGAGGCTTAGTGGGGCCAAAGACCCAGATGAGCTTCTGCTGCTTTCTAATGGGGTAGAAGATTTTAAAAAGGCTATTGAGTCGGCCGTTCCTTTACCTGTGTATCATGCGGTTATCCGCAGCGCTGACATTGCTGACCCAGAAAAATCATATGCGGCAAGAGAGGAACTTCTTGATGGTTTGGCATCGCTTTCGCTGTTTGATTTGCAGCCTTATTTTGACAAAATAGGGCAGGAGCTGGGAATCTTCGCTCATGAATTAAAAAATGAAATAGAGTCTCGTCAGGAGAAAATTAGAGGCAGGGAATCACATCGCATTCCGGAAGATGATTTTGAAAGTATCACGTCAGATGAAGATGACAACGATATGCCTGATAAGGTAGAATGTCAGCTTTGCAGTTTACTCTGGGGAAACGAAGAAGTGCGAGCACTTTTACATGCGGAAGCGATTGTTCCTTTTGTGAAAAGTCCGATTATAAAGGATATTGTAGTTGCGTTACTTTCAGGAGAACGCCCTGATACGCTTGAAAAAAGGTGGCGCACTATGGGCGAAAGTTCCGGTCTGAACGTGATAGCGCTCGGAAATGGATTAGTGGACAAGGAGGGGCTTTCCTCTGATAATGCGTCTGACTTATTGAGAATACTCCACAGGCGTTTTGCTGAAAAGAGGGCTTCTTATTTACAAAATAAGTTGAAAAAGAATATAGCTACGGCTGATGAGGTTCAGGAATGTCAGGACCTGACCAGGAAATTAAAAGGAGGGAATTTCGGGGCATGAAGAAAACTACAAAGAAAAAAAATTCGCTCTCAGTCCAGGGAGAAAGTATGAAAAAGGGCGAAGACACGCAGTTTGATTCCTCAAAAATGACTGAGGACGCTGATCTCGAACTTGATGATGTAGAGGAGCCCGTTAAAATTGATGACATTATCATAGCTGACTTATCAGATGAAGATGCCATTGACCCTTCGGATATTTCTGAAGATCTTGAGATTATTTGTGAAGAGGAAGAAGAAACTATCACAAATGTTGAAACCGTACCTTCCGGCTCAGCAGACGAATGCGAGACAGCTGAATATACCGCATACATAGACAATGTTCGTGACTTGCTCCATGAGGGCAGGGAAAAAGGGTTTGTGACATATGAGGACATCGAAAAAAGAATGCCAAAGGATTTGCTGACCGCAGATATTTTGGACAACCTCTACATGAACCTTATGGAACTTGGTATTGACGTTGTGGACGAACCCAAGAAAAAAGTTGATCCGTCAGAGGGAGAAGCCGTCCTTCCAACAGCGGTCAACAATGAGGAAATGGGAGACCTTGAAGACCTGCCTCTATCTGACCCTGTGAGAATGTATTTACGAGAGATTGGTAAAATACCACTGCTGACATCTGACGATGAAGTTACTCTTGCCAAAGGTGTCGAGGCGGGCGACCTTACTTGTAAAGACGCTCTTGTCGAAGCTAACCTGAGGCTTGTTGTCAGCATAGCAAAAAAATATATAGGTCGAGGAATGCTGTTTCTTGATTTGATTCAAGAAGGTAACCTGGGGCTGATCAGAGCTGTAGAAAAGTTTGACTATCGTAAAGGCTATAAGTTCAGTACCTATGCCACTTGGTGGATTAGGCAGGCTATTACCAGGGCAATAGCTGATCAGGCGAGGACGATTCGTATCCCCGTTCATATGGTGGAAACAATTAATAAATTAATCAGAGTCTCCCGGCAATTGGTTCAGCGTTTGGGCCGTGAGCCTTCTGCCGAGGAAATCGCCGCTGAGATGGAAATCCCATCGGACAGAGTTGAAGAAATACAGCGCATCGCGCAGGAGCCTGTATCATTGGAAACCCCAATCGGTGAAGAGGAAGACAGCCAGTTGGGAGATTTTCTCGAAGATAAGGATCTGCCTAGCCCGGAAGAGGCGGCGGCAAGCCAGATACTGCGGGAACAGCTTGATGAGATGCTTGATGACTTAACAGACAGAGAACGCGAAGTGCTTCGCTTGCGTTTTGGACTTGAAGACGGTCATGCTCATACTTTAGAAGAGGTTGGTCGGAGATTTGGTGTAACACGAGAACGGATCAGACAGATAGAAGCAAAGGCTCTGCGCAAACTTCGCCACCCGAGCCGCAGCAAGAAGCTAAAAGATTTTCTGGAATAAAAAAATTCAAAAGGATACTTCATTTAATATTGAGGTATCCTTTTTGTGTTGCTGCTCTAAAATTATTGCACGATAATGAATAAGGGATTATACTTCTCAATTGCGGTGAGGCGGTGATTGCCTTGATAAGGCTTGATAAGTACTTGAAGCTTTCGCGGCTTGTTAAACGGCGTACTGTTGCTCAAGAAATGTCTGAAATAGGAGCGGTGCGTATCAATGAAAGGGTAGTGAAACCTTCGGCATCAGTTTCTGACGGGGACATTATAGAAATTGCATATCCCAGAAGGATATTGTCTGTAAGAGTGTTAACCTCTGATGAGGTTATGCTTCGGCGAAACGCTCCTGCCTATGAGATACTCAACGAAAAAAGAGCGGACTATGATGAACGTCCCTGGTAAAGATACGGGAAGAAAACGTTAAGATCTAAAAGTTCTACAAGTTAGATGAGCTTGCAGAGAGGTGGAAATGTATGAGAGTTGCAGAACCTACTGTCGAGAGACTGATTCAATACTACCGGCTTCTTAAGCAAATGAAAGACAATAACAGAAGCGTAGTTTCATCTCTCCAAATGGGTAATATGTTGGGAATAAAGGCCAGCCAAGTACGCAAGGACCTATCTTACTTTGGAGAGATCGGCAAGAGGGGGGTTGGATATCAAGTCGAGCGCCTTTGCACGCATATTGAGAATATCTTGGCCTCACCAAAGGTCTGGCGTGTCGCTCTAGCCGGTGTAGGTAACTTAGGGACTGCTTTGATGGCTCACGCTGCCTTTCAGAGCTACAAATTCAGCGTAGAGGCTCTGTTTGACGTTGATCCTGAAAAAGTTGGACATGACATCATGAATGTCCACTGTTGGCACGTTGATGAGATAGCGCATGTTATGGAAGAAAAAGAAATAGAAGTTCTTTTGCTTGCTGTTCCTGCTGCAGCTGCACAAGCATGTGTAGATAAGGCCTCACAGTCGCCCACACTAAAAGGGATACTGGCTTTTACTCCTGCTTCTGTTGTTGTGCCGGATACGGTCCTGTTTTATAGGGTAGACATATTTGTTGAATTGGAGAAGCTGTTATTCTTTTTAAAAGAAAGAGAAAAGAGCTATTAAACCAAAAAGTTGTATACGACATAGGCTTTCTCATGATAGAATAACCTCTGTCCTACTTATGATAGGCACTTAAAATTGGTTTCACAAAAAAATTCAAAATAGAGTTTGAGGAGGGTTTCTTTTGGGTGGTCAGCAAGGTGGACTTGTAGGAATGATGTTACCTCTGGCGATGTTTGCGGCGATATTCTATTTTATGATTATTCGTCCGCAGAAGAAAAAACAGAAGGCTCATGAGGAGATGCTTGCTAGCATCAGCAGAGGTGCTACTGTAATTACCGCAGGCGGATTCTTTGGTGTTGTTCGTGATGTGCTCGATGATAGTTACATAATCGAACTTGATGAGGGTGTGAAGGCACGCATTCTTAAGAGTTCTATTTCTATGAAGAAAACAGAGGGTTCGTCAGAAACGAAAGCTAAGAAAAAGAAACTTAAAAAGAACGCTGAAACACCTGATGAAGCTTTGGAGTCTGCACAGGAAATCGCTGCGGAACCGGAAACAGCAGCTGAAACACCTGCAGTTAACGCTGAAGCGGATGCCGCTCCTGTCGCAGTGGAAACGGAAGAAAAGAAAGAGGCATAATCTGCCGATAGAATTGTACTATTACCGCGGAGAGGACAAATCTAAGCGTCCACTCCGTTTTCTGTGCAAGGAGGCGCTAATTTAATGATTAAGAGAGACAAATGGCGGGTGCTGATAGTAGTAGCCGTTATTGCCATAGCCGCGTTTATAACTTTCCCTATACAGGGCAGAGTTAAACTCGGTCTTGACCTTAGGGGCGGTGTTCACATCGTCTTACAGGCTAAAGGCACGCCGGAGAGCCCTGTCAACAATGATAGCATTGAGAGACTGCTTGCAGTCCTTCGCAGCCGCATTGACCAGTATGGTATTTCGGAACCAGTAATACAGCGTCAGGGAGAGGACCGTATCGCAATAGACCTCCCCGGTGTTGAAGATCCGGAAGCAGCGCTAGACCTGATCGGCCGTACGGCTGTTCTTGACTTCCGTCAGGTACTTGGAGAATCACCGCGAGTCCCGGCTCAGCCTATCCGTTCCAATTATGATAATGATGATCAGTTCAAAGCAGCTCAGAAACGGTGGCAGCAGGCTAAGAATGAAGTTGAAGCGTATATTGAAGAGATGAAGAGCGCTGTTAAGTCAAACCCTGACATTGTTGTTGCCAACGGGGAAGAGGGTGGCGCGTATCTTCTTGGAAAATCTTATGTTAACGGCAAAAACCTTACCAAAGCGGACACGACTTTTGATCAGTTTGGCAAAGCAGCCGTATCATTAAAATTCAGTGCTGAAGGCGCGAAACTTTTTGACGAGGCTACTGCGGCCAATGTCGGTAAACAGATAGCCATAGTTTTAGACAACTTGGTTATCTCTGCCCCAGTTGTACAACAGCGTATTTCCGGTGGAGAAGCCCAGATTACCGGTAAATTCTCTACTGCGGAGGCCAATAGACTGGCAATTATGCTGCGTGCCGGTGCTTTGCCCGTCGGTGTTGAAATTCTCGAAAACAGATCTGTCGGGCCGACACTCGGAGCTGACTCCATCAATGACGGTGTGAGATCCGGGCTTATTGGTGCTGCTCTTGTCGTACTCTTCATGCTTGTATACTACGGAATTCTCGGCCTTGCGGCGGATATCGCTCTTTGTGTCGCGGTTCTTGTTGTAATCGCCAGTTTGATATTTCTCAAGTCAACACTGACACTTCCCGGTATTGGCGGTGTCATCCTTACAATAGGAATGGCGGTTGACGGCAACATCCTCATATACGAGCGCATGAAAGAAGAGTTCAGGTCAGGCAAAACAATTATGGCTGCGCTTGACGCCGGTTTCAAAAAAGCTCTTGTGGTTATTCTCGACTCAAACATTACGACCCTTATTGCGGCTGCGGTTCTCTTCTACTTCGGAAGCGGCCCTATTCGCGGCTTTGCCGTTACCCTGAGCATCGGTGTTGTCGCCTCTGTTTTCTGTAATGTCGTCGTTACTCGCACCCTTTTGGGGGCTATTCTTTCATCCCGCAAGGGCATGACCCTTTAGGAGGCGGACACAAATGGCTACTTTTGACGCATCAAAACTTAATATCCACTTTATGAAATACAGAAAAGCATGGCTAGCTTTTAGTGTTATCTGCGTGATAGCCTCTTTGGGCATGCTGATGAGCCGCGGGCTCAATCTCAGCGTAGACTTTACCGGAGGACTGGTGCTTCAGGTTAAGTTTGACAATAAGGTTGAAGTCTCTGCTATACGTAATAGTTTAAGCTCTATCGGGCAAGGACAGGCAATAATACAGGCATTTGATAATAACGACGTCTTAATCCGCTGCCAGGCGCAGGACGAAGATGTTCGCAGGCTTGTGTTGGACACACTGAAAAAAGATTTTGGAACGCTGACCGTTCAGAAGATAGACAAGGTAGGACCTGTTGTAGGTAAGGAGCTTCGCAGTCAGGCTATTATATCGTTAGTGCTGGCTCTTTCCGGAATTCTTCTGTACATGGCTTTTAGATTCAAATTCAGATTTGGTGTGGCTGCTGTTATGTCGCTTATGCATGATGCGATAATTATGCTTGGTGTCTATAGCCTTACAGGGAAAGAAGTCTCTGTGGCCTTTATCGCCGCCATATTGACTGTTGTTGGCTATTCTCTGAATGATACTATCGTTGTTCTTGACCGTGTGCGCGAAAACTGGGGATCGGTAAAGGGTAAGGGCGTTGTTGAACTTATTGACAGCTCCATCAACCAGACCCTTTCGAGAACCATTAATACCTCGCTGACAACCCTTCTTCCTGTAATTGCGATGTACATTTTTGGCGGAGAAGTGATCAGTAACTTTGCTTTCGCGTTTTTGGTAGGTATCGGAGTCGGAACATACAGTTCCATCTACATCGCCAGCTCAGTTGTGGCTGAATGGTATCTTCGTTCACCCAAATACTAATCTGTTTTTTTAAGAGGGGCTTATGCCCCTCTTTTTTTTTGACTGATTACTCCTATGATGTATTATAATTACCAGAAGAAATGATGAGTTTGATGACGCTTAGGAGGTTTGCTATGAAAAGTTATATTTTAGCGATAACGGTAACAATGTTTCTATCGGCGCTGTTTGCGTTTCAGAACATCGGAGATGTCACTGTTCGCTTCTTAATATTTGAGTGGATGTTCCCGCAGGGCGTATGGGAAGTTCTGGTCTTTTGCGCTGGCTCTGCTCTGATGTGGATTTTCTCCATCTTCTCGATGTTTGAGGTGAGAGGAAAATACAAGAGGGAATTAAAACTTAAAGATGACAAAATTCTTGCTGTTGAAAACGAAAAGAAGATGATTTTAGAATCTATGGCTGTCAGTAAGGCGGCTTCTGAAACACCTGAAAATTACGTACCTAAATCATCAGACGTTGAGAAGAACAGCGGAACGGCTGACTAAATTGGTTGTACGTTGTCCTCAGGATGAACTTAATATTTATACCCCTGGAAAGACTGCCTCAGAACTATCTTTGACGTTTGGATGTACTCTTTTTCAGGCAGCTCTGCTGGAGATGAGGGGCTTGACCGCAGACTCTGATATCAATGAGATAGAGGGTTGGCTGTGCCCTGATATGGCAAAGATACTATCATCTTTGGATCTTGGGGCGTCAAGCTCTGCTGCAGTTGAAATTATGCGTGGTCTTGATGAAAATTCGGATGTTGTTGTTTACGGTGACTATGACGTTGATGGAATATCTTCCACAACATTGGCCATCGAGATGGTGCTTGCAAAGCATGCGAAAGTGAGATACTTCATTCCTCATCGCTTCAATCAGGGATATGGACTCCATATGGACGTTGCCCAAAGCATATCAAAGCGGAAGTGTGACTTGGTTATTGTCGTTGACTGCGGTTCTCAAGATGTGGATGCAGTTAAGATGATTAAAGCAAGGGGTATTCCGGTTGTTATTTTTGATCATCATTTGGTGGAGGGGGTCGCGGCTCTTTGCGATACTATCGTTAATCCGCAAATATCCGGCGATAAACTTGCCCGCAAGCTCTGTGCCACCGGAGTAATTTGGTGCTGGGCATGGCAAAACCAGCTGCTGACGCCGGAGCGCTTGCTGCGCTTACTTGATCTCGTTGCTTTAGCGACAATTGCCGATTGTGTCTCAATGGCTTCTCCGCTAAACAGAGTGTTAGTGCAGAAGGGGCTTTCTGTGCTGCGAAACTCCCCGCGCGCCGGACTTGCTATATTGATGGACAAACTTGGCATTACACCAGCCGTGCTAGATAGTGAGGACTTGGCAATGAAAATAATTCCCTGTCTCAACGCAGCCGGGCGCTTGTATCTTGCGGATTTGGCGGTTAAAATACTTTTTCCAGGCGATGACCTGTACGATGCTGTAGATAAAATAATTAGTCTTAATAAAAAACGCCGCGAACTTTCAACAAAAATTCTCTCGCAGGTAGACATATCTGAAGAGAGCGACTATCAATATGTATTAACCAATGAAGAATGGTCTGTAGGGGTACTGAGTAGTGTGGCCAGCCGCATCTGCGGGGAGAGGAACGCTCCTGTGGCTTTGGTAGCCTCTGTTGGCGAGATTATGAGGGGAACATTAAGAATGCCTAGCGGCGGCGACGCTGTCGGGGTTTTAAAATCGCTAGCACCGATGCTTAACACCTGGGGAGGGCACAGACTTGCGGCCGGGTTCAGTGTCAAGCAAGAGAGATGGGCAGAGCTCAGAGACGAGATGGAAAGAATTCTTTCGCGTGTGATTGTTAAAGGAGAGAAAGAAGATCTCCTTTATTGGCCTGCGTCAGATATCAGTATAGACATTTGGAAGCAAGGTGAAGAGCTGGGGCCCTTTGGCATGGAAAACCCCTCTCCCAAACTTTATTCCCCATACAAAGTTGAAATAAGAATTTCACCGATGGGAAAAAACGGTAAGCATGTGAAAATTGATATAGGCAACTCCACGCTTCTTGGTTTTGGAGCGGCGGAGATGATCAATGACAGGGACGCTCTTATCGGATGGGTTTATAAACCACGAATAGATACATGGCGTAATATGACCTCTCTTCAGCTCATTCTTGATAAGATGGTCATATCGTAAGATTCATTAAACGGCGGTGATTCGATAAATGGGCGAAGAAAAAAAAGCTGCTCCGCTTAACGTGCGGTCTGCGCATCTGTCAGAAATATCCAAAAAGGAGTCCGGCGTAAGCACTGGTGCTGCAAATGACTATCAGGCACTGCTGGAAGGCTATTGGGGGCGCATTCCCGAGAATCAGAGAGTCAACTCTCTAAGGCTGGCTTGGCAGGATTTATGGGCCAAAGCACATAGATACCTTTCAAGAGATGATATGAAATCTATCGGGGAAGCCTTTGTCTTTGCTGCTGCTTCTCACGGAGAACAACGCAGGTACAGCGGTGACCCCTATGTTATCCATACTGTCAGTGTCGGCGCTATTTTGGCTGGTATGGAAATTGACAGGGAAACAATTGTCGCCGCACTGTTGCATGATGTGTTGGAAGATACACCTGTGAGCGCAGAAATATTACAGGAAAAATTTGGAGCCGGAGTAGTAACCCTTGTTGACGGTGTTACTAAGCTGGGCAAATTGCCATTTAAAACGGTAGAGGACTACCAAGCAGAAAACCTTCGCAAGATGTTTGTGGTTATGGCTAAGGACATCAGAGTGGTTCTTATCAAACTTGCCGACCGCCTCCATAATATGAGGACAATATCTTCTCATTGCCGCGAAAAACAGATCTCTATTGCCCATGAGACCATTGAAATATATGCTCCTTTAGCGCACAGGTTGGGAATATATCAGGTTAAGCGTGAATTGGAAGACCTATCATTCAGGATTTTAGACCCGGAAATGTATTATGATATAAAACGCCGTGTCAGAAAAAAACTGCCTGAACGGGAAATGATTATCAAAGAAGCGATGGATATCCTCTCTGAAAAGGTTCGCGAAGAGGGGCTTGAGATATCAATTAAAGGACGCCCTAAGCATTTTTACAGCATATATGAAAAGATGAGACGTAAGAACCTCTCTTTGGATCAGCTTTATGATTTACTCGCTCTGCGTGTGATTGTCAAAAGTCTAGCTGAATGCTATCAAGTTCTTGGGATAGTTCACACAATATGGAAGCCGATTCCGGGGCAATTCGATGACTACATCGCAAATCCAAAAAGCAACCTTTACCAGTCGCTTCATACCACGGTAGTTGGCCCCACTGGAGAGCCGCTCGAGGTGCAGATCAGAACACAGGAAATGCACTCACTTGCAGAATATGGTATTGCCGCACATTGGAACTACAAAGAAGGTTCCAAATCAAAAATTAATAATTTAGATAAGGGGCTTACTTGGATTAGAAAGGCTCTTGAGGCGGCTCCAGAAGGACAGGAAGAGGAAGAAAATGGGGGTTCTAACTTCCTGGACAACCTAAAAACAGACGTGTTATCTTCGGAAGTTTTTGTCTTTACCCCCAAAGGAACCGTTATTTCTGTTCCCAACGGCTCAACGCCGATTGATTTTGCTTATGCAATACACACGGAAATAGGGCATAAATGTGTAGGTGCCATGGTTAATGGCCGCATTGCGCCGATGGACCAGGAACTGCAAAACGGTGATATTGTCAGAATTCTTACATCTCCTCAGGCAAAACCCTCACGGGACTGGCTGAAAATTGCGAAATCCACTAGGACAAGAAGTAAAATAAAGTCTTGGTTTAGACAACAGGATAGACAGGAACGCGAAGAGAAAATCAAACGCGGACGAGAGCTTCTGGAAAAAGAAGCCGCCAGGCGTAACCCGGGAATGGCTAATCCGCTAGAAACGCTTTCTCCTCAGCTTAATTTTGTCGCAAGAGAAATGGGGTACCTTAACTTAGAAGAAATGGTAGTTTCTGTGGGGGTAGGTAGCCATACGGCGGCTAATGTTATGGCGAGAATAACCTCTTCTGACAGTAAGGCTCAGCCAGAACCGCTGCCGCAGCAGACTGCACCGCAACGAAAAGAAGCCGACTCAGAGATAATTGTTGAAGGTGCGCAAGGGGTCTTGGTTTCCTTAGCGCAATGTTGCCGCCCCGTGCCTGGAGACCCTATTATCGGCAGTGTTACGCAGAGCCGCGGCATTACAGTCCACCGAGTGGACTGCCCTAATATAGGCAAAGCTGACGCTGCTAAAAAAGTTGCCGTATCGTGGGGGCGTTTGAAAAATTCGCGATACACAGCGCGTATAAAAGTGGAAGGCGTTGACAAGTCAACTCTGTTTGGTGAAATCGTCCAAGGAATAACCGCTATGGAAGGTAATATCGCCGCAATCAGGGCAAATGTAGTCAACAACTCCCGAACGAGGGTTATTGCGGATGTTCAAGTAAAGGATCTCGAGCATCTATATAGAATAATCGCTAAATTAAATGCCATATCGGGCATTATAGAAATCACCAGGGGGTAAAATTATTGAAGGCATTGTTACAGCGCGTTGCCCGTGCTAAAGTTACTATTTCCGGTGAGAATGTAGGAGAGATCGGCCGTGGTCTATGCGTATTTCTCGGAGTTGTCTCCACTGATACGGAAAAAGACATTAGCTGGCTTGCGGAAAAAATCATTAATCTTCGTATTTTTGACGACAGTGATGGTAAGATGAATTTGTCTGTCTTGGATACGACAGGGGAAATACTAATAGTGTCGCAGTTTACTTTATGCGGTGACTGCAAAAGAGGACGCCGGCCTTCGTGGGTTAATGCTGCGGAGCCGTCTTTTGCCAATGTAATGTATGAAAAATTCGTATCAGAAGTTTCTTCGCGCGGGATAAAAACAGCAACAGGCGTTTTTCAGGCAGATATGATGGTCGATATCAGCAATGACGGCCCTGTCACACTGATGATTGACAGCAAGGAGTGAAGTTATTGAAGATTAAGAGATTCGCGCTTGGAGCACTTTGGACAAATTGCTATCTTATTTGGGATGCTAGGGGAGATGGTTTTGTTGTGGATCCCGGAGGTCCTGCCGAAGATGTAGAAAACTTCATCAGGGACAATGATATACATATTCATTGGATAGTCCTGACACATGGACATGCGGACCATATCGGCGGTATTCCTGATTTAAGAAACCTCTCAGAAAATGGCATTGCTGTCCACTATGCAGATGCTTCAGCGCTTACAGACCCCAATAAAAACCTTTCTTCTATGATGGGAGAATCGCTGACAATGCGTGCTCCGGACAGAGAACTAAAAGACGGAGACGTCCTTTCGGCGGGAGAAATGTCAATAAAAGTTATCTACACACCGGGGCACACAGTAGGCGGAATTTGTCTCTTGGTAAGCGAAGGAGAAGAGCAAATGCTTATCTCCGGAGACACTCTTTTCGCTCGTTCTATAGGCAGAAGTGACCTTCCTGGCGGAGATGAAGGCGTTCTCATTGAATCTCTAAAAAAATTAGCAAACTTGCCCGACAAGATGAGAGTTTTTCCCGGGCACGGTCCGGAGACGACAATAGGCGCGGAGAGACAGCACAATCCCTATTGGCCAAGATAAGAACAGTTCATGCAGCTGAAACAACTTTCCCACAGGGAGATGCCACGCGAAAAACTGCTTGACAATGGGCCGGCAACGCTGTCTGTTGTGGAGTTGATCGCTATCCTTATGAGAACAGGGATAAAAGGGGAAGATGTCTTAACGTTCTCTGCCTCTCTACTGGAGAGATGGGGAGGTCTTGAAGGGCTGTGCCGTGCTGACACTACTGAGCTGATGCAGGAAAAAGGTCTTAAAGCATCTAAGGTGGCGACTTTAGCTGCTGTGATTGAGCTGGGAAAAAGAATAGCTCTGCTTAATAAAGAAGGTCGCCCTTTGTGGAAGACACGGATTGAGTCCATTGCTCTGGATACTAGATTCGCAGATCGTGAGTTCATCTTTGCCCTATTTATTGACGCCGGTGATAGGGTGATTAAAGAAGAGGTTCTCTCATACGGGGGACAGAGCGGCGCTTTTATGGACATACCGGTATTTTACAGACAAGCTGTTCGCCTTAATGCAGCTGCTGTCGTGCTTGTTCATAATCACCCCGATGGCAGTCTCTACGCTAGCTCGGAAGATATCGTTCTGACTAATAATGTACGTCGTGGCTTGGAAACATTGGGAATTAGGCTCAAGGGACACTATATAGCTGCAGATGGTTCTCTTACGCAAGTCCCGTGATGTATTTTCAATCAAAAAATGAGATAATTGCTTTGAAAAAGATTGTTCTTCATCTATGGAAATTTTTGAAAGCGGGTGGCTTTATTGTTCAAGTTTAAACCTAATATATTTAACCACGAAATCGGTATAGATATAGGAACCGTAAATACTGTTATCTACGTAAAATCTAAGGGTATTGTAATCAATGAACCTTCTGTAATAGCGGTGCGCAACCTCGGCAGAAAAGGCAATAAAGAAATTATTGCCTTTGGTGCGGACGCAAAAAAAATGATTGGACGCACGCCTGTGGGTATTTCAACAATAAGACCGCTTTCTCATGGAGTTATCGCGGATTTTGAAATGACAGAACACATGATCAGGCACTATATGAGAAACGCCATTGGCAATAACGGTATGTTCTCATTTCCACGCGTAGCTGTATGTGTCCCTGCAAGTGTCACGGAAGTCGAAAAGAGAGCTGTCGTGGAAGTTACTTTAGCTGCTGGAGCAAAGGAAGCTTTTGTAGTTGAAGAACCCTTTGCCGCCGCGGTTGGGATAGGCATGCCTATATATGAGCCGCAGGGCAGTATGGTTGTGAATATGGGCGGGGGTACATGTGAAGTAGCCGTTCTTTCATTGGGAGGAATTGTCTTGAATCATGCGGTACGCGTGGCAGGCAATACCCTCGATGAAGCGATAATATCGATGCTGCGACAAAATTACACACTGGCAATAGGTGAGAGTACCGCGGAAGAGATCAAAATCAGCGTTGGTTCCGCTTTGCCATTGGAGCAGGAACTTAAGATTGATGTTAAAGGACGCGACCTTGTGGATGGCTTGCCAAAGGTGGTGCGCATCGGCTCTCCGGAAGTTAGAGAGGCCATTGAGCCTATCGTTTTGCAGATGGAAGATACCATTCGTTCCACCATAGAACATACCCCGCCGGAACTGGTAAGAGACATCGTAGATCAGGGCATAGTCCTGACCGGCGGTACGTCTCAGTTACGCGGGCTTGACATGAGATTCGCTGATGCGCTTAATGTCCCTGTCCACGTAGCGGAGCAGCCGTTGTATTCTGTAGCGAT
Organism: uncultured Synergistaceae bacterium; assembly: GCA_964522805.1. GTDB lineage: Bacteria > Synergistota > Synergistia > Synergistales > Synergistaceae > CAZBYL01. Next base: position 20,005 of record CAZFWP010000011.1, read on the forward strand.
GGGACTGGGCAAAATTTTAGAAAAACCGGAAGATAAAAACAGCATTTCAATTATGGTCGAGAGACAGGGGAGCTAACCTTGTCATTTCTGTATAAAACTCTTGTTTTTGGGCGGTAGCGGAAAATGAGAGGGCTTTCAAGAGAAGTTCGTCCTTGGTTTCACGGCGTAGCGGCGACACTGATTGGCATAGTGGCGCTGCTTATGCTGATGGCTCTTCCTAATTTCAAACGTCTGCTTGTCGATGGAATGAATATAATTCTGTATTATCCCGAAAAACCGGCTTTTGAGCTGCGGAATATAGTTAAATTCAGCAGTAATTGGGTTTTGGAACGCAAGTCTTTACAGGAACGAGTAACGGCATTGGAGATGAAGAATTTTCAGATGTCCGCCGCCTTGCAAAAAAGTCATGCCGGAGTGTCAGAGGCACGGCAGGGATATGTTGGTGCCAGGGTGACATTGCGTTACCCTGAGCGTTGGTGGCAGGAAATCAGAATTGATAAGGGACTCAACAGCGGCGTGACAGATGGGGCTGCCGTGATGTCTGAAGGACACTTAATCGGACGTGTGGCTTCCTCCGGACTTGATTATGCCTGGGTTGAGCTGATAACCTCATCATCTTTTCTCATAGCTGCGGCTGTTGACGAGACGAGGGATCTTGGTGTTATAAACGGTGATGACAGCGGTAATTTGAGACTCCTTTATGTTCCAGAAGAGCGAAAACTAAAGACCGGTATGACGGTCTCCACCTCTTTGATGAATGATCAAATTCCGCCGGGAGTGCCGATTGGAACGGTGCTTGGTTCCGGTGAGATTCGTGATGGTTTTATCGAGATGAAGATAAAAGCCGGAGCCCATTTGACTCAACTTTACAATGTTGATGTCTTTGTCGTAAAGAAGGCGGTAAAGTAATGCTTACTCTGGTCTTTGTATGGCTTCTGAAGGATTTTTTACAGGTTTTGGCGATGGGAATATTCACTGTACCGGACTTTTATCTGATGACGGTGATGATGCTTACGCTTTTGTCTAATTCTGATAAAAATCGCCAGATATCATACATATGGGCGGCCTTTATAGGAGGCTTCCTTTGGGATTTGCGTTGGACGAATATGCCTGGTCTCACGGCTGCAGCCGGTGCCGCGGCCGTGTCGTTGTGCTGTTACCTATGGCACAAAGCACCAGCTCAGGGGCGCTCACTGGTGCTCTTTGTTGTCTTCATGACACTGTCTCAATTGTTTATCGGGATTTGTTACATAATTTTTTGGACCGCGCCAAGTCAAGTCGCTTATAGGCAGATAACAGTGCAGATGCTTCTGACTGTTCCTGTAATAACGCTGATCTCACTGCTATTTTGGAAGGTTTATGACAGACATGTATGATTCTCAGTATGAGAGATTCAACACGGAGCTGCGCATAAGAGTTCTTCAAATAGTGATATTGGTGACATTTTTGCTGCTTGTTACCGGACTTGTCTTCTTTCAAATTGTAAAATCAGACGAATATGTGAGTCTAGCGTCGCAGAACCGTTTACGTATATTGAGAGTACTGCCTCCGCGGGGAAACATTACGGATGCTTACGGTGCGCCTCTGGCTGTAAATGTGCGGACTTTTAATGTCAATGGTTACCCCATAGACATGCAAAAAGAAGGTAATCTTAAAAAAATCTCCGCTCTCTTGCAGCGCAACGGCATTCCCATGGATGAGGTAAAGCTTGAAGAATTGATACAAAAACAGTATTCCGCTCCCTACCGCGCCATCACCGTCGCCACAAACCTTACCTTCACGCAAATAGCGGAGCTGGTAATGGATAATGATTTCCGCTCGACACTTTTTCTATCGCCGATGTGGAGGAGAACATATCCTGCAGCTCAGTTTACTGCACATATTGTGGGCTATGTAGCTGAAATTACCAAGGAAGAATTAGAAGCTCGAAAATCACTGCCGTACAGAGGCGGTGACCCAATAGGCAAGAACGGCATCGAAGCGTGGTACGAAGAAGATCTGGTAGGTACAGCAGGAGAAGAGGTTATTGAGGTTGATTCAAGAGGCCGAAAGCTGCGCAATGTGAGGTACACCGAATCAAAGCGGGGCAAAGATCTTATCCTGACCGTGGACCTCACCGCTCAGCGTTATGCGGCGGAGCTGATGGGAACTTTCCGAGGGGCAATTGTAGCTATGGATATTAATGACGGTTCAATAAAGTGCCTTTATTCATCACCAAGCTATGATCCTAATCCTCTTACATGGGGAATCTCCAATAAAGAATGGGCGACACTTACGGATCATAAAGAGCGCCCAATGATGAACAGAGCCATTTCAGGCGGTTATCCGCCTGCTTCGACATTCAAGGTTGTGACGGCGTCTTCCGCTTTGGAAAATAAAGTAGCAAATATTGGCACCACAGTGAGGTGCCCAGGGTACTTTGAGTTAGGCAACAGAGTGTTTCGCTGCTGGAAAAGGTCCGGGCACGGCACAGAAAATGTGACCTCTGCATTGAAAGATTCCTGTGACGTATACTTTTATCAGGTTGCTCAATGGCTTGGTATAGATAAGCTCTCCGCTACTGCTGCCAAGTATGGTGTCGGAGAAAAAACCGGGATAGACTTGACCGGTGAGATCAATGGTACTATCGCCGGAGCTTCCTGGAAAAAGAAGAGGCTTAAAGAAAACTGGTACGGAGGAGATACTGTAAACTACTCTATAGGGCAGGGGTTTGTTCTGATGACTCCCGTGCAATTAGTAAAAGTCTACGCCGCGATAGCAAATGGTGGTAAACTATTAAAGCCGAGGCTAAATGCATCCTCACCTGTAGAGTACAAAATACTGGATATTGATCCTGCAATAATTAAAATAATACAACGTGGGTTGCTTGATGTAACCAAGAGCGGTACGGGGCGCCGTGCGAACACTTTTGGTGTACACCTAGCCGGCAAGACCGGTACAGCTCAAAACACACAGGGAGAGGACCATGCTTGGTTTGCAGGCTATGCTCCGGCGGATAAACCGCGATATGCAGTTGTCGCGATTGCTGAGGCGGGAAAAGCAGGTTCTTCTGTAACCGGGCCTATTGTCGGTAAAATGCTGAACTACCTTATAAATGGCAAAAGATATGACAGTCAGGACGGTAATCCCGAAGGAAATACAGATTAAGGGGTGCGGTTATGATACAGTTAAAGGGCCGCGAGGCCGGAATACTAAGATGTATAGTTCCCGATGATATTAGTGAAAAGCAGCTTTTGGAAGAATTTTCAGTTATGGTGGAGCAGGGAGCAAGACTGCTGATAGGAAGCAAACTAGTAATAGATATGCAATCCAGAATATTCACCCCATCGCTTGTGCTCAAAATTTGGAAGGGGTTTATTGAACCATCGGGGGCCTCTGTAGAAAACTGGGTTTCCGATAACGCTTCATCGTTTCTCTGTCTGAAAAACTTGGGACTGAAAGTTTCCGACCAGGCTGATAATCCTGTTGCGGCAGCTCCCTACGCTAATAACAAAGAAACGTCTATTAAAAATGTCAAAGGAATGCTCTATAGCGGGAATCTGCGCGGCGGTCAGAAATTAAGCAGCGAAGGGGATATAATAGTTATGGGGCACGTCAATATGGGGGCGGAAGTATATGCTGGCGGTCATATTGTCGTGCTTGGCAGGCTTCATGGGGTTGTCCACGCAGGCTGCGGCGGCGATAATGATATGTCTGTCACAGTGCGATCCATTGAGACACCACAGGTACGTATAGGTACTAAAGTCGGCATGATTGACTGTAATTCGGAGTTTTGGGGAAAGCCGGCAGTTATCACACTTTGCAACGAAGAGATAGTTGTGACGGATTGGCCGTCAATATAATATAAAGGGGTTTTTTGCATGGCTTGCAGAATTATAGTTGTGACATCTGGCAAGGGCGGAGTCGGAAAGACAACGACAACGGCAAACCTTGCTGCTGCTCTTGCCGGGAATGGCTTTAAGGTTGTGGCTATAGACGGTGATGTCGGGCTCCGCAATCTTGATGTGATTATGGGACTCGAAAACAGAATTGTGTATACGTTGGTTGATGTAGTTGAGGGAAATTGCCGTCTTAACCAAGCTCTTATTAAAGACAAAAGGCTTGATAATCTTTACCTTATTCCCACTGCCCAATCGAGAACCAAGGACGCTGTAACTTCCGACCAGATGGTGGCTTTATGCGATGAGCTGAGGAAAGATTTTGATTTTGTTCTTGTCGACAGCCCAGCTGGTATCGAGTCAGGATTTAGAAACTCCGCAGCCGGAGCAGATGAGGCGCTTGTGATTACAACCCCGGAAGTTTCTGCGGTGCGAGATGCGGACAGAATTATAGGGCTTTTGGAATCAATGCAGAAAGCCCCGATTCAGCTGATTGTGAATAGAATCCGCCCCGATATGGTACGTCGCGGCGAGATGCTTGATGTTCAAGATGTCCTGGATATCTTGGCGATTGATCTGATTGGTGTCGTTCCCGATGACGAGAGTATCGTCACCTCGGCGAATAAAGGTGAGCCTCTTGTGCTCTCTAGCACTTCGAGAGCGTCGCAGGCTTATTCCAACATTGCCAAACGCATTGCTGGGGAAGAAGTTCCGATGCTGGATCTCCTATCGGAGCCCAAAGGGTTTTTCTCCTGGCTGTTTGGAAAAAAGTAGGTGGCTGTGATGTTTGATTTTTTATCAAAACTGTTTAAATCTGATAAGAGCGGAAATGTAGCAAAAGAGAGACTTCAGCTGGTGCTGATCCACGATAGAAATGACATCTCACCGGAAGTTCTCAATGCTTTGAAAATCGAAATGATTCAGACAATCAAAAAATATCTGGAAATTGACGAAGGCGGTATTGAGATTGAGCTCAACAAAGAGGATCGCTCCGTGGCTTTGGTCGCCAGTATCCCTCTTTTAAACATGCACAGGTCTACGAGAGGCAAATCAAAGAATGTCTGAGCAAAAGTTTGTCAGGTGGAAGGATATCCGAGCGAATCTGGATATCCTCTCGCTTGTTGTGACTTTAATCCTTTTTTCACTGGGGATAGTTGCTATCCACAGTGCCAGTTCATTCGCAACAGGGACATTTGTATCATCTTTTGCGCTTAAACAGCTCATTTGGGGCGGAGTGAGCGCATTTGTTTATATTTTGATTATTAAATTGGGATATAAGAAAATTCTCTCGGCTGCCGTGCCGCTCTTTGCCGTAACTACTCTGCTCCTAATCTTGCTTTTAATCGTAGGGCACACCTCAAAGGGAGCGCAAAGCTGGTTTAACTTGGGTTTTGTTCGTTTTCAGCCGTCTGAATTAGGCAAAGTGGTATTCGCTCTTACTTTGGCAGGGCTTTGCACTAAGTTTCCACCTGTAGACTTTAAGAGCATGCTGCCTACACTTGCTCTTTCCGGCTTTATAATATTTCTCATACTTCTGCAGCCTGACCTTGGCAGTGCTCTGGTTTACTCGGTAATGCTTTTTGCCGTTTTGGTAGCGGCCGGTTCGCCTCTAAAATTTTTGTTCGGTATGGGAGTAGCTTCTTTGATGTCTCTGCCTATCCTTTGGTTTGTTTTGAAACCTTACCAGAGAATGAGACTTTTGGTGTTCGTTGACCCTTCTATCGATCCGCAGGGGGCTGGCTATAATGTCATTCAGTCACGTATAGCTGTGGGGTCCGGAGGCTTTTTCGGCAAAGGTTTTATGCAGGGGACGCAGGGCAAACTTCATTTTTTACCCGAACCACATACAGATTTTATTTTCAGTGTTTTCTCAGAAGAATTCGGCTTTGTCGGCAGCACCATTGTTTTATTATTATTCGCGCTGCTCCTGTGGAAGATGCTTTCTACGGCAAGGTACACGAAGGATATGACGGCAAAGTTAATTGTTGTTGCCATTACTGCTTGGATATGGTTTCAGATAACGGAAAGTGTAGCTATGAGTATGGGACTTGCCCCTGTCACGGGGCTTCCCTTGCCGCTCTTTAGTTATGGAGGCAGCTCTCTCTTGGCTGTTGTCGTGGGGCTGGCACTCGTACAGAGCGTCAATATTATCTCTCACACAGAGCGGTTTTAACAAGAAATTACCACGGATGCCGCTGCTGACCACTGCGGTGTCCGGTAAAATTTTGATAAGGCAGAAGCGCATGGGCACTTTATGCTTTATCTCAGGAGGACAACATAAATGGCTATATCATTTGAGACGGATTCACGCCGGTCTTTGCTTGCCTGCGTAAAACGTCCGTCGCGGTATGTCGGAGGAGAGTGGGGAAGCGGTCCTGTAAAGGATGGCTCCGGTATATTAAGAGTTTGCTACGCTTTTCCTGACCTCTATGAAGTGGGGATGAGTTACTTAGGTTACCAGATTCTATACTCCTTGACAAAATCCCTAAATTACGCTGACGCTGAGCGTGTATACGCACCCTGGGCTGATATGGAGGCCGAGCTGCGCAGGACATCTACCCCCCTATGGGCTCTTGAGAGTAAAAGGCCAATATCCGAGTTCGATGTTGTGGGATTCACTCTCCAGTATGAACTCTCCTACACCAATATCTTGACAATTCTTGACCTTGGTGGAATCCCCCTCAGATCAGAAAACAGAAACGATTCCGATCCCATCGTGCTGGCGGGCGGTCCCGGTGCGCTGTCACCTGCGCCTGTCTCACCCTTTATTGACGCATTCTGCGTTGGTGACGGAGAAGTATTGCTGCCGGATGTATTTAAAGTTCTTTATGAGATGAAGGGGCGTACCAGAACGGAGAAACTTCAGGCTCTGGCAAAAATTGATGGAGTATATGTGCCTCAGGTCAGACAGGACAAGCCTATTAGACGCCGAATAGCAGAAAATTTAGATGATGTCTTTTATCCTACAACTATGATTGTCCCCAATACGGGTATTGTACATGACCGTATTGCCGTTCAGGCATTCAAGGGATGTACGCGCGGCTGCCGCTTCTGCCAAGCCGGCATGATTGACCGTCCTGTTAGAGAGCGGAGTGCTGAATCGATAGCGAATCAAGTGGGGCAGCTCTTGAAAAACACCGGTTGGGAAGAGGTGGGGCTGCTCTCTTTGGCAACCTGTGACTGGTCGCAGTTGGGAGATGCTTTGGCGAAATTAGGCCCTATGCTGGCGGAAAACCAGATAAAATTGAGCTTGCCTAGCCTAAGGGTAGATGCTTTTTCTGTTAATATGGCCGCGGAATTGGAGACTATACGTAAGGGCGGGCTTACCTTTGCTCCCGAAGCAGGGACGCAGCGCCTGAGAAACGTAATCAATAAAGGGGTCTCAGACGAGGACATATCAACCGCACTGGAATCAACCTTTTCCCACGGCTGGGACAGGGTAAAATTATATTTTATGATGGGGCTTCCCACAGAAACAGAGGAAGATATGGCAGGCATACTGGATATATGCAACAGAGCGGTCTCTATCGCCAAAAAACACAAACGCCATGGTGATGTAAATGCTTCTCTTGCAGGTTTTGTGCCGAAGGCGCACACCCCGTTTCAGTGGGAACCGCAGCTTGACAGGGCCTCATTGCGTGAACGGGGCCGCTGGGTAAAAAGCCATGTCAGAAACCGGAAGGTGAGTCTATCATACCATGAGCCCGACCAGACTTATCTTGAGGGTGTATTTGCCCGCGGAGACTCAAAGCTGGCAGATGTGATTGAAGAAGCATGGCGCCGTGGTGAGCGCTTTGACGGTTGGAGCGAATGTTTCAA
>CAZFWP010000012.1:0-27330 GCA_964522805.1 uncultured Synergistaceae bacterium
GACACACTCTTTCCCTACACGACGCTCTTCCGATCTGCTCCACCACTTGCTGTGAGTGGGCAAACTCATAGTCTCCCGGAGTGGCCGAGATAAAGAGAGCATTTTTAAGCAGCGGTTCATACTCCTCCCATTTGAGCGGCCTGTTATCAAGACAAGACGGGAGTCTGAACCCATGTTCGACAAGAACTTCTTTTCTCGCTCTGTCTCCATTGTACATGCCGCGTACCTGCGGCAACGTCATATGAGATTCATCGATAAAAATCATAGAATCATCGGGAAAGAAGTCCATCAGCGTACCTGGTGCGTCTCCAGGTTCTCTGCCGTCAAGGAAGCGTGAATAATTTTCTATTCCGGAGCAGTAACCTACCTCCAAAAGCATTTCCAAATCATACTTCGTTCGCATTTTAAGACGCTGCGCCTCGACAAGCCGGTTTGAAGATTCCAGCTGAAGAACTCTTTTTTCAAGCTCTTCCTCAATCTGCACTGCGGCTCTTTCTATTGCATCAGAGCTGGTTACGTAGTGCTGAGCGGGAAATATTCCTGTATGCTCTTTTGAGGAGATAGCATGCCCGGAAACTGGGTCTATCTCTTCTATACGTTCTATTTCATCATCAAAAAACAGCACCCGTACCGCTGTATCACTGTAAGCGGGATAAATCTCCATCGATTCACCCCTGCTGCGGAAATTACCAGGCTGAAGCGATATATCGTTGCGCTGATAGTAGTTATCCAGTAGGCGTGTCATAAAGGTGCGCCTGTCCCAAGTCTCTCCCACAGCGAAACGAAAAATCGCATCCTCATAGTTTTTGCGTTTGCCTAGGCCATAGATACACGAGACGCTTGCCACGACAATTACGTCTCGCCGCTCTAAAAGCGCTTTTGTCGTCGCCAGGCGCAGTCGCTCGATTCTCTCGTTTACAGACGCATCCTTCTCTATATAAATATCCTGTGCCGGCATGTAAGCTTCTGGTTGGTAATAATCATAGTAGCTCACAAAGTAGTTCACCGAGTTATTGGGAAAAAACTCTTTAAATTCGCTGTACAGCTGGGCCGCAAGCGTTTTATTATGTGCCATGACAAGGGTCGGGCGCTGCAGCCTTTGGATAACATTCGCCATAGTAAATGTTTTTCCGCTGCCGGTGACCCCCAAAAGTGTTTGTATCGTTCCGGGCTTATCAAAACCATTAACCAGTTTTTCTACTGCTTCAGCCTGATCTCCAGCCATCTGCCAGGGTGCGTTCAGCTCAAATTTTTCTACCATGATACCGTCCTATTTTTATCGTTGTAATTTACATTTCATTATAATTATAGTATTAGGAAAATCTGAATTAAATAGCAAACCTTCAACAATAACCTGAGTATGCTCCGCTCCTTAGCTATGTCAAAGTCACAGATTAAAATTTATTAAAAAACGCCCGGAGAGTCTCCGAGCGTCCCTAGTTCAGTATATGAAATTATTTTAAATTATCCAAGGAAAAATTACGTAACTATTCTTCCTCATCATCGGGATCTTCATCATCCTGAGCCCGGTCCTTTTTCATTCTTTGGCTCTCATCACCATTATCGGCCGCGGGATCGCTCTCTGATGTTTTGCCTTCCTCTTGATCTTGGGGTTTATATTCAGAAGCAAGCTGACCCTCTTCAAATTCATCATCAATTGAGCGATGAGCTTTTTTGGGGTAACCGAGCAGCTCATCAAGCTCGTCTCCCTCTAAAACTTCTTTTTCCAACAGCAGAGCAGTGATTTCTTCCAAGCGATCACGGTGTTCTGTGAGAATTTTCTTCGCCGCGTCAAAGCTGTCATCAATAATGCTGCGCACTTCCTGGTCTATCGCATAAGCTATTTCATCACTGTAATTCTTATCCTCTACTATCTCACGCCCAAGAAAAACCTCGTGCTGCTTTTTGCCAAGCGTGACTAGCCCAAGTCTATCGCTCATACCAAACTGCGTAACCATCTGTCTTGCTGTCTGAGTTGCTCTTTCCAAGTCATTTGAGGCACCCGTAGTGACGTCACCAAAACGAATAAGCTCCGCAGTGCGCCCGCCAAGAAGAACAGTAATTTTGTCTGCTAGCTCTCTGCGCGATATTAAGAATCTGTCCTCTTCCGGAAGCTGCAATGTGTAGCCCAAAGCCATGTGCCCACGCGGGATTATTGATATTTTGTGAACAGGATCTGTTCCCTCAAGTTTACTGGCAATCAGTGCATGTCCTGCCTCGTGATACGCAATAATCTCCCTCTCCGCCTTACTGATTATGCGGCTCTTGCGCTCAGGACCTGCCATAACTCTGTCAATTGCCTCTTCAAACTCAGGCATCTCAAGTTTATCCTTGCCCCTGCGTGCGGAGAGCAGTGCCGCTTCGTTCACAAGGTTGGCAAGGTCCGCACCTACAAAGCCGGGAGTTCTTCTGGCAAGAACGTCAATGTTAACTCCATCGGCTACGACTTTGCCTTTAAGGTGAACTTTTAGGATGTCACGTCTTCCCTTAACGTCAGGGCGGTCAACAACAACCTGTCTGTCAAAGCGTCCGGGGCGCAGCAGTGCAGGATCAAGAATGTCCGGTCGGTTGGTGGCCGCGATCAGAATGATACCGGCACCGGCTTCAAAACCATCCATCTCGACCAATAGCTGGTTCAGCGTCTGTTCGCGTTCGTCATGTCCACCGCCAAGCCCGGCTCCGCGGTGACGTCCGACCGCATCGATTTCGTCAATAAATATTATGCAGGGCTGGAATTTTCTAGCCTGCTCAAATAGGTCGCGCACACGGGCAGCGCCTACACCGACAAACATTTCCACAAAGTCAGAGCCACTGATGCTAAAAAACGGCACATCAGCTTCACCAGCGACAGCCCTGGAAAGAAGTGTCTTACCCGTACCGGGAGAGCCTAACAGCAAGACTCCGCGTGGGACCTTTGCTCCCAATTTTGTAAACTTATCTGGTGACTTAAGAAACTGCACAACCTCTTCCAACTCTTCTTTCGCCTCATCACAGCCGGCGACATCATCAAAAGTGACTTTGGGTCTGTTGTCCATGAACATTTTCGCCTTGCTCTTGGCAAAACCCATAACTTTATTGCCACCACCCTGCATGTTGTAGATAAAGTAAATCCATACCCCTATGAGAAGCAATGTCGGCAGCAGAGATGTAAGCAAAGCTGTAATCCAGGAATTTTTAGGAGGCGGAACAATCTCAACTTCTACTCCCTTTTCGGCGATGGTACTGGGAAGTGTCGCCGCATCAAGAATATAAGTAGTAAATTCTGTTCCTGATTTCAGGGTACCCTTGACCTGTTCATTGTCAATTTCAACCTTTTGGACATTTCCGGAATTTACCTCGGAAATAAACGCACTGTAAGGCAGTGTTTTCATATCTTTCGAACTTTTGGTATCAGGAGACAAAAACACGTTCACCAAGCTGACAACAAGTACAATCAGCACAATATACATGCCAACATTTTTAGATGTTTTATTCAAACAACGTTACCTCTCTTTCATTTTCAATCTTTCGATTTTCAATATATAAAACATGATTGTTATTCTGCAGCTTCAGCTATATGCACAGCAGGCAGGTGTCTGAATTTTCCGGCGAAATCCAATCCATAGCCAATTACAAATTCATCGGGGATCTCAAAACCGGTATACTGCACTTCAACAGGCTGTTGACGACGCTCAGCCTTATCCAATAAAACAGCAATCTCTACGCTTTCGGGATTACGCTCCGAAAGCAGTCTTTTAATGTATGTAAGTGAAAGCCCTGTATCGAGAATATCTTCAACAATAAGCACGTGCTTGCCGTGGATATCAGAGCTCAAGTCTTTTTGTATTTTAACAACCCCGCTGCTTTTAGTTGACGCCCCATATGAGGATATCGCCAAGAAGTCAATCTGGACATCCACTTCCGGACCAATTTCTCTAATGAGATCTGCTAAAAAGACAACCGCACCCTTTAAGACACATACGCATATCAGTTGTTTACCGGTATAGCGCTTACGTATTTCTGATCCTATTTCCTTTATCCTTGAGTGAAGCTCCTCCTGTGAAATTAAAATCCTACCAATTTTATAGTCCACAAACTAACACTCCTTTTAACAGAGTTTTATCCTCACAAACTTTTTCCATAATATCACATATATTGCTATCTAGCCCACCATGGTAGCGGAAGTTGTGCCGCATTTTGCTTATTTTTGCCTCTTGAATGCTCAACATCGCAGCGGTGAAGCCAACCAATACCGCGATTTGAATAGCAGACTTCAATATCGAGTGCCCACTGAAATCGCCATGCGCCTCCGTGGCTGATCAGATCCGCCAAGAGGTATGTCCTGCTTCTTGAAAGAGAAGGTAAAGAGAGTAGTTCTCCCTGCATTCTCAACATATCGATTAAATCTTTTCTGGAAATATTTTTTACTGTATGGGCATTCCACGCCACCAACGCCGGCTCTAAAACAAAAGAGACCTCTGCCAGCAATTTTTTAGCTGCCTCTTCCCTCTCAGCAATCTCTTCGTTCAACTGCTGAGCCAAACCGGCCATTGATTCTTCAAAATTAATGTTAAGATTATTCTTTATCCAAGGTATCAGCTCTTCACGAACTTTATTGCGCTGGTATATCATCTCGTTGTTGCTGGCATCCTCGCACCAAGAGATATTATTATCGCGCAGTATGCCCCTTAGTTCGTCACGGCGAAAATTGATAATCGGTCGGACAATATTGCCTCGCTGTTCAGGAATGCCGCGTAGGCCTTTCAATCCCGTACCACGGAAAAGATTCATCAACTGCGTCTCCACTAAGTCATCAGCAGAGTGTCCCAACGCTATCCACTCTATACCTTCGGCCGCCGCAGTTTCCCTAAAATGCAGGTATCGCTCACGGCGTCCTGCCATCTCAAATGACTCGCCTTGTTCTCGCCTTCCGTGTACATCAACAACTTTAACAGCGCATTTGATATTCCACTCAGCGCAAAGGGCTTGAGCAAAGGCAGCATCATCGTGGGAAGCACCGTTTCTTGTGCAGTGGTCCAAGTGCGCAGCGACGATTCTCCCTGGAAAGTACCTTTTTAACAACCAAAGCAGCGCCACGGAGTCCCCCCCGCCTGAGAGAGCGGCAACAATACCGTCAGAATGCCACCATCCCTGCCTTTGACCGGCATCGGATATTTTTTTTCTGTAAACAATCTCCTTGTCCATTTATCACACCACACATTCTGCCATGACCGGATAATTATCTTGTTGTTATTATAATAAACAACTAGTGCATAGAGTTATAAAAAAAAGGGCTCGCGCAAAGCGCGAACCCTGAAAGTTCTGGAGCGGAAAACGGGACTCGAACCCGCGACCTACGGCTTGGAAGGCCATCGCTCTACCAGCTGAGCTATTTCCGCAAGCAACGCAAGAAATAATAGCACTCCTCATACGCCCATGTCAACCCCCAGTGCAAAAAATATCAGCTGCAGCCTAGGTGTTAAACGATAAATTATTTATTGGATAAAAAGGATAACTTGCTATATACTTCTAAAAGCCAATACTGACGGAGGCATTTGAGATGAAAAGATATAACGAACGTTGCATCATATCTAAAAAATACTCACCTCAACTATTCGACAGCAATGAATATATCAAATCTCTGTCATGGCTTTTTTCAACTGCTGACAGTACTCACACTTGGATCCGTTCCGGCATTCACATACCCACAAATTTTAAAAGCATGGTCTCATCATACAGGCTGATCGCAGACTGTACCGCAAATTCAGCGAAGATAGAAATACTTTTGATAAAAGCTCAGATAGGAGTCAAAATTGAAGACAGTGAAAAAATTCTCTCTGATTTTGTCTGTTGGTATATGGGACAAAGCCGTGCTGACATCACAGCAGCTGTAGCCGTTCCATCTACCGGAAGCGGTTATGCCGAGTTTATCGCAAAATCGCCGCGCCTTTGCGATTTTACCATCCCGCAAGACATACTCGCATATATGTGTACTTCAGCTATTAAAAACTTTCTCCGTAAGGCCTGCTCCCTTACAAGGACGGCTCTTGACGGATATTTTTCTCCATCCTACGCACTCTATGACGACACCATTATACGCAGCAAGGCAAAGATGATAGATACGGCACTGAGCAGCCTCAAATTTTGTGATATTGCCGCAGGAGATGGTTCTATCGCCTTAAGTATGGCAGAAGCCGTGTCCAATGTGCGCCTTTCTCTTAATAGGTATCTAGCCCCATCTCCAGACAGAACCAAGGAATCATTCTATAGGCACTTCATCACAAACTCTCTCTACGCTACGGACTGTGACGGGGGCGCTATTCAAACTCTGCGCACAGAGCTGATGCTCTTGTTTCCTGAAGTAAAAACAAAATTAGAACACCTTGTCTGCGGCAGTATCTTAACTGAAGACCTTTTCCGCGAAATCAGAGGAGGCTTTGATATTATAGTCACAACACCTCCGCACATGAGACAGGAACTGTTTTCGTCCGTAAAAGAAGAGCTTCGCCGCTACAAAAGCAGCACCGTATCGGGAACTGACCTCTATTGTTATTACGCTGAGCGTGCACTGGAACTTCTCGCAAAGGGAGGCAGCCTGGCACTGCTGATGTCCAACCGTTGGATGAGAACAGATTACGGACAATCAATCAGGGAAATTTTCGCATCTATAGAAATAACAAACATCGTCGACTTCGGCAGTTTGACCCCCATTGAAGAATACAACATCCCGACTGCAGTTATTTCTGCAGTAAATACACAGCCGGAATCTTCTTTGTTCTTCACTGCAGTTGATGAGCTGACTTATGGTGACATCAATATCTATGCGGCAGAACATACGAAGGTAATTCCGCAGGAAAAAATCACTTCGGATAGATGGATATTTAACTCTGATGAGATATCTGCACTGCTCAACAAAATATCGCTCAATTCTGAGCCGTTGGGCAAGATCGTCTCGAATAAGATATACCGCGGCATCTTGACGGGCCTCAATGAAGCCTTTGTTGTCAATGCAGAGACGGCCGCGGCTTTAATAGCTCTTTCTCCACAAAACAGGGAAATTATCCGCCCCTTTTTATCTGGAAGAAACGTCCGCCGTTTTGAAGAACCGGAAATACAAAAATACTTGATTTTTATTCCCAAGGGTTATACAGACAAAAAGAGAGGCGATACTCAGGCACTGGAATGGTTTGCATCCACACACACTTCTGCGGCACGCTATCTGGCAAAATTTGAGGCAAAGGCGGCCCGAAGAAGTGATAAAGGTGATTATTGGTGGGAGCTCCGTCCCTGTAAATATTATGACGCTTTTGAAGTGCCGAAAATAATCTGCCCCTCTATCGTCAAGCGGCTCTCTGCGACAATGGACAATAAGCATCTCTATGCCAATGATAAGACCATTATCATTCCTGTAGAGGATTACTGCCTTCTA
Organism: uncultured Synergistaceae bacterium; assembly: GCA_964522805.1. GTDB lineage: Bacteria > Synergistota > Synergistia > Synergistales > Synergistaceae > CAZBYL01. The sequence continues at coordinate 7,409 of CAZFWP010000012.1, forward strand.
GGGCTAATTAATTCCAAGCTGATGGATTTCTGTTTCAGAAAAGTTGCCACAGAGCTGAAAAACGAACATTTTGAGTTAAAACCGGGGGTGCTTTCCAACCTTCCCATACACAAACGCCTAAGTGAGCACAGAGATAAAACATGCAGGGAAATAGGCGCGGCAGCGATAAGACTTTCTGAGCTATATTCGCTCTCACCCTTGAAGACAGCGTCACTGCTCCATGATGAAAAAATCACCGCTGAAAAAAACCTTAACCGATTGGTTTACCGGCTCTACAAGCTAACACCAAAAGAAATTGCCCTTATCGAAAATTACTGAAGCGAAAAAGTATGGCTTATTGCTAAAGATCGACAACGTGTGTTGAATATCTAACATCACAATAAAATGGACCCACAAGGAGCATTTTTATGAACAACCTAATTGTTTCACGGCTATTTATTATTTTAGCATCATTAATTTGGGGCTCATCGTTTGTTGCACAAATTCTGGGAATGGAACACATCGGCCCGATCACTTTCATATTTACAAGGTACACTATTGGAACAATCGCGGTATTTTTACTTGCCTTGGTTCTTGACTTAAAAAAGACACACCAAAATAACGGAGGCAAAGAGTACGTAATTTTAAAAAAAGAATGGCAAGCTGCATTGCCCGGCGGAATAATTTGCGGGTTGCTGCTCTTCACCGCCACTTTCTTTCAGCAAAGCGGCCTACAGCACACACCGGCTGGTAAAGCCGCTTTTATTACCGCAATGTACATTATTATCGTTCCCATTCTGCAGCTTTTTGTGGGCAAAAGATTCGGAACAAGAACCTGGCTGGCTATTGCAGGAAGTACGATTGGAATATACTTGCTATCAATTACCAAGGATTTTTCCATAGCTTTCAGCGATCTGCTAGTGCTGACTGCCACATTATTTTGGGCTCTGCACATTCTCTGTGGGGACAAATTTTCCAAAGAACACGACCCTGTAAAGCTTTCAACAGTTCAATTTGCCGTAACTACCATAGCCTCCGCCATCATGATGTTTGTTTTTGAATCACCGGAGCTTAGCGGAATCATATCCTCACTTGTACCGGCTGCTTATGCCGGCATTATGTGCACTGCTGTAGCCTACACTTTACAAATGTTCGGACAAAGACACCTTTCCGCAGTTGAAGTCTCTTTGATTCTTTCGATGGAATCAGTATTCGCACTTGCGGGGGGGATTCTCATTCTCGGAGAGTCGCTTACAACCAGGGAATTTATCGGCTGCATAATCCTCTTCAGCGCCGTCACCATCGCACAAATACCGGATAAAAAAGTGTAAATCCTTAATTTTGCTAAGTCTTGAAAGAATGAGTACATTTTTTTAGTAACTCATGTTATAATCTCCCAGTCACGGGATGTAGCGCAGCCTGGTTAGCGCACCTGCTTTGGGAGCAGGGGGTCGTGGGTCCGAATCCCACCATCCCGACCATTTTTAGAAGTTATAGCAAGGGTTCGCTAGATTCAAGCGGATCCTTGCTTTTTGTATCTTGTCTTTCACGCACATTACCGCACCTAACTTTTTAATCCCTTTCGTATGCAGAGACAATCATGTCTGGGGTATTCCCGAGTTTTTCGCACTTTATCCTAGCTGTTCCAACGCTTTTTGAAACTCAGCTATGTGCTGTCCTAAATTAATACCAGTGCGGACTGTTGTTTTTTTGTTCTTTTGGTGATACGTTTTTATAATGGCGTCTATGCTGCTATTAGAGTTGAAAGCAAGTGATGAGCCTATGAGCAAACCAAGAGAGATCTTTGACATATTGAGCATCACCGTAGAGACAGTTTCTGCTTTTTTAGTATTTGTTGTATTTTTTTGCAGCCTGTTTTATTTTCAGAATGGTGCCGCTGCTGTTGTTGTCACTATATTTAACATGATAGTGTTTGCCGTTCTGGCCCCAATAATTGGTGCTGCTTCAGGTTTGATGCTTGTAATCTGGAACCTGTTTAAAATCTTCAAAAGATAATTTTCACGGACAAAGACATCAACGCACTTAGTCTGCTGCGCGACAATACGCCATTTTGGGTTGGCAAGGCCTGCGATCGTAACTTTTCAGGCTGGATGCAGAAGAATGTCCGCGAATATTTTGACGAAGGCTTGTCAAAGGTGCGGCTCCCAGGGCAAATGGCTGTCATAAAACCCGATATGGAAGACTATATCGCGCTGCCTCCGACTACGACACAACCAGAGTTGCAGAAATGGGGCACTTCGGCGGCTACGGAGATGCCGGCATAAAGTCTGCCGAAATAGTTGAGGTCATAGATGCGCACACAAGCCCGATTTGCTGTCACTTAAACGGTAGCATTCTCCCTGATTCTGCCATGTCAGCACATAAAACTGTCTGCTTGCGGCCTCAAAAAAAGTCGCAGCGCAGATGCCGCTAAAGCAACACAGCAGATGTTATCCGCAACCTCCGCCTCTGTCTGAATATCCTGAACGAAAAAAAGGGGAAGATCATAGAAGAAGGAATTGGTTTTCCGCCATATCGTTCAGGTGCAGAACCACAGCAGCCGCTCATTTTGAGCCGGCAGAATACCACGAACGAGTCAAAGAATGGGCGATAAATGGCGAAAAACCTCAAAAGGCAGAGCGAATCTTGATTGATTATGCTATGAACTCAAGATAGGAAACGCTATCACTATTAAACAGTTCCAAGGCGCCAACGCTGTCGGCAGCATTTCCCAGTGCCCACATTAACTTTACCGCGGCAGCTTCCGCCGTCATTTTACCGGCGGAGACAGCCCCTATTCTAATAGCCGTGTGCCCCGGAGTGTATTTGTTAAGGTCGACACCATCATAAATTGCCTGGCTTGTGCAAACTACGATAACGCCCTGTGATATGGCTCTTTGTATCGCAGCTACAAATCCTTCGTTAGCATCGGGAATGCCGCCGGCTCCATATCCCTCAATGATAAGCCCTTTGTAACCGCTTGTGGACGCATAGTCAATAATTTGCCCTGTTATGCCGGGCAATAGTTTGACTTGCAACACTTTTTTATCAATTTTTGGCATGCAGATAAATTCAGATTTTGCGGCGCAGGTTTCATGATTAATCACAACGTTATTATCTATAATTTCGCCGATATACGGATAATTTACCGAGTAAAAAGCATTGAAATTTTGCGTGTGCATTTTGGTAGCGCAAACACCTTTAATTATTTTTCCTGCGAAAGTGACACAGACACCTTGAATATTCGATATCGCTGTTCTAAAAGCGTCAAGAATGTTTTTCTTGGCATCTGTTCCCTCGGTTTCCGCCGGTAGTTGGGAGCCGGTAAGCACAAGCGGCTTTTGGAGAGAGGGCAGCATGTATGTCAGAGCAGAGGCTGTATAAGCCATGGTGTCTGTCCCATGAGTTATCACAAAACCATCATAATTTTCGTATTCAGCCGCGACATTCTTCGCCAATAAACTCCAGTTTTCCGGTTCGATATTGCTGCTGTCAATATTCAAGACTTCCTTTGTCTCTATTGCGCACAGACCTTCCAGTTCCGGAACGAGGGAAATAAGCGCATGCGCGCCGATTTGGGGTTCGAGTCCGTTGTCACCCTCCACAGATGCGATCGTTCCTCCTGTTGAAAGCATGAGAATTTTCTTCATCTTTGCCGCCTCTCTGCCTAATCCGCAAATTATATTTGCTTCACGATAATAATCGTACTTTATGCCTGTTATTATACAGGGATAATTTGACGTTTGAAAATACATAGCAACAAGCCCGAAGCGACGCTACCTGCGCTTCGGGCTTGTTTATTGTTTTGATTTTAGTGTGAGCGGACTATTTCCTTGATTACCATCAACCTTGAAAGTGTTGAGCGCTCCATCTCTTCCAGCTTCATTGATATAGAACGAATCGCCTCTGTGAAGGAGGGTATCATGACGTGCTCCAATGCGTTTACACGACGGCGCGTCCTTTCTATTTCAAGAGCCATAGATTTAAGAGCCTTTTCTTCTGCCGCAAGCTTTACCAGTCTCGGCATCAGCTTAAGAAATTTTTCAAGAGCAATGTCAAGGCTTCCTGGTGATGTGCCGAGACCATAATTAAGCTCTACTTTTTGCTCCGGCAGTGAGAAGGTGGGAACACGAACACTCATGATATTTGAGAATTCAACGTTCACCCTCATGTTGCCTCCTGCGCTCATCAGAGTCTGTTCCAGCATTTGAGGAAGTGTCTGCGCACGGGCAAGCAGAAAACCGGCATAGCAGGATCCGATTTCTCTTTCTATCTCCTGACGGAGTTCCCAGACTGCTTTTGCCTTGGCAAGAAATTCTTTGACAAGAGCATCCTGTTTATCCTTCAAAAGTTTATGCCCCCGCTTGGCTACGACAAGACGCTTTTTTAGCTTGGAAAGCTCCATGCGGTTAGGGTTGACATTGAGTGCCTTTGCCATTCGAGGTCACTCCTTCCTATTCGCTGATGTTCGGCAGAGTCTTGTCCTCTTGCGCTGCAATTAGCGGCTTAAGATACTTGTCTATGTACTCATCTCTTACACGCTTAAGTTCTCTGACAGGAACAATGGTGAGGAGCTGCCAGCCAAGAAGAAGAGTTTCATCTATTGTTCTGTTCTCGTATTCTCCCTGACGCACGTATTTATCTTCAAAGAGGTCAGCGAATTTAGCAAAGGCCTTATCTTCTTCTGAAAGCGCGCCTTCACCGAGAATGACGGCAAGTTCCTTGGCCTCTTTACCGCGTGAGTAAGCGGCGAAAAGCTGGTTCATAAGGTCGGCGTGGTCTTCGCGTGTTTTGCCTTTACCGATACCCTTATCCTTAAGACGCGAAAGTGAAGGCATGACGTCAACAGGCGGATAGATGCCCTTGCGGTGCAGTCCGCGCGCAAGGATAATCTGCCCTTCGGTGATATACCCTGTAAGGTCAGGAATCGGGTGGGTTTTGTCATCTTCAGGCATGGTCAAAATCGGCAGCTGAGTGATTGAACCCTCTTTGCCGCGAAGTCTTCCAGCACGCTCGTACATTGTCGCAAGGTCAGTGTAAAGATATCCGGGATATCCGCGGCGTCCGGGAACTTCCTTACGTGCGGCGGAAATTTCACGGAGAGCTTCACAATAGTTTGTAAGGTCTGTCAGAATGACAAGTACGTGCATTCCTTTTTCAAAAGCCAGGTATTCAGCGCATGTAAGGGCAAGGCGCGGAGTAGAAATACGCTCAATTGCAGGGTCATCAGCAAGGTTGATAAACATGACGGTGCGTTCGAGAGCTCCGGTCTTTCTAAAGTCTTCCATGAAGAATGAGGCTTCTTCAAAAGTTATACCCATTGCGGCGAAGACAACGGCAAAGTTAGCATGACCGCTGATAACTGTTGCCTGACGGGCTATCTGTGCCGCCATCTGGTTATGAGGCATACCGCTTCCGGAGAATATCGGCAGCTTCTGTCCGCGGACAAGCGGGTTCATTCCATCGATGGTGGAAATTCCTGTCTGGATAAATTCAGATGGAAAGTCACGTGAGAATGGGTTCATCGGGTTGCCGTTAACGTCAAGTGACGCCTCAGGAATGATTGGAGCTCCACCGTCGATAGGGTCTCCGCGTCCGTTAAAGATGCGCCCGAGCATTTCTTTTGAGACAGGAAGCTTAAGCACATCTCCGAGGAAACGAATCTGCGTCGTGTTAACGTCTATTCCGGTACTTCCTTCATATACCTGTACCAGAGCTTTGTCTTCCGCTATTTCAAGTACGCGCCCACGTCTGCGCTCACCTGTCGCCAGACGTATCTCTGCAAGTTCATCGTAGCTAACGTCCTCAACTTTTTCAACCATCATCAGAGGGCCGGAAAGGTTGGAGATTGTCTTATATTCTTTAGCTAAGTTCATCTAGCTCACCTCCGGCTGCGCTGATTTTTCCAAGTACTGCTTTGATTTCATCTTCAAGCTTGTCGAGAACTGTGAGGTCAGATTCTTCGACATAGCGCATACGAGCTATCTGCTCACGAATCGGCAGCTCTATGACGGAACGAAGCATACCGCCACGGACGAGAACCTGCATACCGAGATGGTGGAACGTAAGAATGTTTCTCAGCATTTTAAACTGCTTGTCCATTGACGCGTATGTGTCTATCTCATGGAATGAGTTCTGGTGGAGGAAGTCTTCACGTATTGATTTGGAAGTCTCCAGAACCATTCGCTCTTCCTTGGAGAGGGCATCTATACCGACAAGACGAACTATTTCTTTGAGTTTATCTTCATCTTCAAGGAGACTCATAGCCTCTGTTCTGTATGTGCTCCACTCTCCGTCATAGAAGCCGTCCCAGTATTCACCGAGGATCGGCGCATACAGTGAGTAGCTCGAAAGCCAGTTGATAGCCGGGAAGTGACGCTGATATGCAAGCTGAGAGTCAAGTCCCCAGAATACCTTGGTGACGCGTAGTGTGTTCTGCGTTACCGGCTCAGAAAGGTCACCGCCCGGAGGAGAAACAGCTCCGATAACTGAGACAGCGCCTTCTCTTCTGTCTTTACCATAGCAGATAGCACGTCCGGCTCTTTCGTAGAATGTAGCAAGACGTGTACCAAGATACGCAGGATATCCTTCTTCTCCGGGCATTTCTTCAAGACGTCCGGACATTTCACGGAGAGCTTCCGCCCAACGTGAAGTGGAGTCAGCCATAAGAGCCACAGAGTATCCCATATCACGGAAGTATTCAGCTATCGTTATTCCCGTGTAAATAGAGGCTTCACGGGCGGCAACAGGCATATTTGAGGTGTTGGCAATAAGCAGCGTTCTCTTCATCAGAGGCTGTCCCGAACGGGGGTCTTCCAACTCGGGGAACTCAAGAAGAACGTCAGTCATTTCGTTACCGCGCTCACCGCAGCCGATGTAGACAACTATTTCTGCGTCAGCCCACTTCGCCAGCTGGTGCTGGATGACGGTCTTTCCTGATCCGAAAGGTCCCGGAACACAGGCCGTACCGCCGCGCGCGATGGGAAAGAAGGTATCAACAACGCGCTGTCCAGTGGTAAGGGGCACTTCAGGCGCAAGTCGCTTGACGACTGGACGCGGCTTACGAACAGGCCACCTTTGCAACAGTTTCACTTCGTGGTCTTTGCCCTTGGCATCTGTAATCAGAGCGATAACCTCTTCGACGGTAAAACTTCCGCTTTTAATTTCTTTAATTTTTCCACTAACTCCATGAGGAACCATTATCTTATGGTTGACGAGTACCGTTTCCTGCACAGAACCGATAAAGTCACCGGTCGCTACTTCTGTTCCGACTTCAACACATGGGACAAAATCCCATTTCTTTGATCTGCTGACGGCAGGAACACTGATTCCTCTGAGTATGTAGGGACTTTGGGCAGTGTTTTCAATACTTTCCAAAGGTCTCTGAATACCGTCAAAGAACTCTTCAATAAGTCCAGGCGCAAGCTCAACGCTAAGGGGCTCGCCTGTGCTGATTACCGGTTCTCCCGGCGCCAGACCTGAGGTTTCTTCGTAGACCTGAACAGAAGCAGTGTCATCTTTAAGTTCAATTATTTCACCGACAAGACCTGACTTACCGACTCTGACAACGTCGAACATACAGGCTCCGGCCATACCCTTTGCAATAACAAGCGGACCGGAAATTTTTGCGATGAATCCTGCTATGGCATTTGGAGTAGCCACTCACATCGCCTCCATTTTCATCATTTAACTCCAAAGATATCCATACCGACAGCACGCTCAACATTACGTCTTATAGAAGTGAGCCCTACCCCAGTGGATCCGCTCTGGTTTGGTACTGGAATTATGCACATGTCAGTTGATTCGTTAACCTCATCAACAATTTCCTGATATTCAGAGAACAGTGATTCTTCGACAAAAAGCGCAGCATAGCCAGTGCGCGCGAACTTGTTCATTATCTGAGCAAGAGAAGCTTTGTTCTCATCATTGACAATAACCACGTCAAGACCGATCGCTTTAAACGGCAAGACACTCTCATAGCCTCCGATAGCCGCCATTGGGGAGTTCTGATTAGATGTAGCCATGACGCAGCAACCTCCTCAACTGATCCTTGTCACCTTTGTTGTTTTTTGAGACAAGAATCACGCGAACATTTTTAATTTCCATTTCTTTCGCCCAAAGGTACATTGGGATATTGTCTGGGGACGCCGGTCTAAACCTGCTAATGGCTATTTTCTCCAGATAAAAATCTTCCAGAACTTTTTCCAGCGAAAGTATTATGTCAGAAAATTCACCTGTGGCATCAATCGTGTTCAGAACTCTTCCCAAATCTGAGAACTCAATAGCTCTGCCCCAACTTTCGAAAGGTTCGGAAATAAGCGACGTCAGCAAACCGGTGTCAAGTGTTCCGCCATTGTGTAAAAAGGCAGCTGCCTTCGCCCCCTCAAAGCCAAATCTCTTCAGGCGAAGCATTACACGGAGGTTCTCTCCGTCAATTCTTGCACGTACCCAATCTTTGACACCCGACATTCCCAGAGATTCCGATTTTTCAAGCATGACCTCGTATAGTCTGTCGTCAAGAAGACGTTCTATTTCCAAAACGTCCTTTGACTGCTCCCAAATAGAGACGCACTTGGGAAGGATATTGTTCAGGCCAAAGGGAAGCAGCCTGTAGTCTTCTGACTCCATATTCGAGACCAAATCATCAACAGGGTATGAACCAAGAGAAGTCAAAAGATCCCATCTCTTTTTTCCACCGTTTCTGGCGTTGAACATGCTCTTCAATATAACCTTCACATTGTGAAAGTCATACTGGAGACGCATTAAATCTATCAGTTCCTTATCAGGGACAAAGGAACGAACCTCTTCGTAGATAGAATGCAGGTCGGACTCAAGAACCTTGTCAAAGTCGAACTCGCCTGCTTGGGATGTCAGCGCTGAGGCATAAGATGTCTCCCCAAGAATCTTGAGTACCGATGCCGAGTCTTCTGCGTCGATCATTCTCTGCAAGACAGCGGCATCAAGAAGGCGATGCTCCATCGCACGGATACGCGCGACAGCGTAACTATATGCCTCCTGATGGGACATCAGACCACCTCCCTCATTCCGCAGACGGGAACAAACGCTTTACAACGTCGGATTCCTGTTTTTCCTGTGACATCTGAATGAGCATGTCCCAAGAGCAGTTTGTCGCTATTCTGCCGCGTTTGAGAATGAATCCGCCGGCGATTTCCGGCTTCTCGGATGAAAAGACAAGCTTCGTACCATGTTTGCTGTTGTATGAATCGAGCCAATTTTTATCCAGATACTTTTCATTCTCCGCGACAAGGAATTCTTCTTCCTTTGTCGTTACTGAAGCGTTGAGCAATGATTCGGCAAGATTTTCATATGTTGCTTTGTCAAGGCTGCTCATTTTCTCAATAGCGGCGGTGTAAACGTCATTAATCAGAGTTCTGCTGGATTCGAGCATCATTTTTTTTACGTCAAGATTGGCAACAATCTCTCTGCGGCGGAATATCTCGGGACGCTCGACATCAAAACGGCTTGCAGACGCCGACTTGATGGAATCGTTCTCTTCCAAAGCTCTCTTTGAGATAAGATCTGACTGAGCTTTTGCTTTTGAGAGAATCTCGTCAGCTTCAAGCTGTGCGTCATTTCTAATCTTTTCAGTTATCTGGGCCAAAGACATGGTCTTCTCCCCGTTTCTATTTTAAAGTTTGATGCCGTTGAGCATCAGAATACTGATTAGAAGCCCAAAGACTGCGTATGTTTCGCACATGGCCGGAAGAATGACCGCCTTACCAATCTGTTCCGGACGTTTGGAGATCATGAGAATTGAAGCTGCTGACGATTTTCCCTGCCATATCGCTGAATAGAAACCGGAAATGGCGATGGGAAGGCATGCGAAGCAGATTCCAAGACCTTGCCACACAGAAAGAGCCGCTCCGCCTGCGCCGAGAAGTCCGGCCTTCTGCAGTGCAAGAACTGCCACAAGCAGTCCATAAATACCCTGTGTTCCGGGAAGGGCCAAAAGGACGAGCGCATAACCGAATTTCTTTGGATCTTCTGTCATAACGCCGGCTGCGGCTTCATTCGCGATACCGATTCCCCAGGCCGAGCCTGATCCTGCAAAACCTACTGCTAAAGCCGCTCCGAGTATTACAAGCATCGGGCCAAGCTGTTCGGAAATTGTTGCTAGCATTGTTTCCATATTGAAAAAATACCTCCTCAAGTTATTTATAACTTTGAATTTTTAATTCTAGACAGTAATTAGCGTCCGGAAGTTTCTTCCGTCAATTTTGTAAACTGCGTTGCGTTGCAAAGCGGGGTAAAATCCTTACCGTTAGCGTCATAGAACTTGCCAAAGAATTCAACATACTGAAGCCTAAGGGAGTGAATGAACGCACCAAGTAAATTGACCGCAATACTGAATGAGTGACCAAGAATAAAAATCAGCGCCGCAAGCAGTATGCCGACATATGGTGTGCCGACAACAAGTTTGGCAAGCAGGTTTATGACCATACCGACTGCCGCAGAGCCAAGTCCCAGAGCCAAAAGACGGCTATAACTCAAAACGTCTCCCAGATATCCCGTCACATTGTAGAGACTCAGCAAACCAGAAAAGAGTTTACCGACGATGCCGCTTTTCTCCCTTCCCTGTGTACCCACAAGAATCAACGCCCCAAGGATAGCCGTGATTTTAGAAGGCATGATCCAGCAGGCAGAAAGAGAACCTGACATGCTCAACCCTACAAGAACCAGCCCAAAGAGAAAGACTATCCATCCGCCTTGGTCGGAAAGTGCCGCAAAACGGTTGCCAGAACTCCAGTTCGCCTTAAAAGCGATAAGCAAACCGAAGATTACCTGTACAAATCCGAGTCCCAGGGAAATCATCAGCAAGGTCATCGGATCCTTCATCGGGTCAAGGAACTGGAGCGAGTTCTTAAGAGGCACAAACGCAGACAGGAAGGGGAAGGCATCAACACTGTCGCCGAACCATGAGCCTGTAAGAGCCCCCATGACTACAGAACAGAGCATGCCTATCGTCAGCATTACAAAGAACTTTTTCAGCGTTGAGGATAGTTGATGCTTAACAAGGAAGTAACCGAACACACCACTGAGGATCAGCCCGTATCCTGCGTCCCCGAAGCACATCCCCAGAAATACGAAGAAGAAGGGTGCCATCAAGGTGGTCGGGTCAATTCCACCGTAGGAAGGAGTGCCGTACATTAGCGTCAAAGGCTCCATACATGAGGACCATGAGGGGTTCTTCAACAATGTCGGAGGCATTTCGCCTTCATCCGGCTCAATAACAGAGTATTCGGTGAGAGAATCAAACCCGCTGATAACTTTCTCTACTGCGCCTTTGTGAGATGTCGGCATCCAGAAAGACCAGATCAGAACATCTTCAGTAGGCATGGCAGAAATCATGGATTCAATTCTGTCTCTCAAGATCATCCAGTAGTCACCGTAGTAGCGGGCCATAGAGAGACCTTCGTCCGCACAAGCGGCTATTTCGGAACATATTGAGGTCTCTTCTCTCTCGGCTTTCTCAATAGCGACGGAAAGAGAAGCTTTCTCTTCTTGAACAGTCAGCATCAAATCTTTGGGAACGTCAATTCTTCCGGCTGAAACATCAGAAAATATCTGCTGAACTTTTTCCTGCGATTCTTTCCCGAAGATAACAGCAAAAGACACAGAGGGATCTTTTTCGTTTCCTGGAAGCTGCTGATATTCAACGAGTCCGCCTAGCTCCGTGTTGATCTGTGAGATCAAGGCACCAACGGAAGCCTTAGGAACGGAATAGACTGCACCGGCAACCATATCCGTGCCGGTTGTGAAAAATTCCAGCGGATATTTTATTGATTCCAGAAGAACTGTTTGCGAAAGCAGACCTTTAAGCCTAGAAATATCCGCGCGGCATTCGGTCATTTTTTTCTCTTTTTCTCTGAGTATCGTGACAAAAGCATTAAATTTTTCTTCGTCTGCCATTGAGGACAGCTCAGAGAGAGAAATAGCAGGGATCTCTCCCAGCATTCGGGCAAATGAACTTTCTTTGTTTACTTCAAGCGGCTCAAGAAGGCGCTGAACAAAACGAACGTCACTCAGCAACTCTTCAATACGGCGCTGCTCAGCCTTTAACCTAACAATCGCCCCTCCATCCGTGGATTCGGGAGTGCGGCTAACAAACTCGCAGCAGCCAAGCCCCTGCAGCTTACCGATAAGATCCTCTGCCACAGATTTATGTACTGCTATCCGTGCTTTACACATCTCGGCAAGAGCCATAAGTCGCCGTCACCTCTCTCACCAGCCAATTTGCTACTTCATCAACAGACCCTTTCTTTGATTCATAAAAGGTCTTTGCCTCTTTCTCGCCATTGATCAGAATGTCCTTGGCTCTGGCTTCCGCCTCTCTTTCAGCGTTTGCGACTGATTCGCGCCACTGTCTGTGGCACTGCTGTTTTGTTGTTTTGATTGATTGTTCAGCATCAGTTTGAGCGGAAGCGAGCATCTTTGCAGCCTCGGATTTTGCGTTAGTAATTATATTCTTTGCAAAAGTTTCCTGATCACGTATTTCCTGTGCTAAATTCTCTGCCAATACGCACACCTCCCCCCTGGGTTCATTCTGTTGCATTTTACAAAAGACCATTTAATTCTACACGCTCATTTTAATTGCGTCAATTTTCACACAATCAGAGAAATTATATACAATTATCCACTTCGCTTAATAAAAGTAATTATATCTTTTGATTCACTAAATATTTAGTCTAAATTAAAACAGCTTAGAACAACTGCCTCTCCAAGGGCAAATTTGGCATCTTGCACAATTTTTCTCATACTTACCAGCAAGTCCATCAACAGCTGCACAATGTATAGACTCGCCAGTTTCAACCATGTCATCATCACTGAGTATCCTGCTCTTAATATTCGCTTCTTCTTGGCGCAAATAGTTGATGCCTATGGATATCGGCAGGTTCACCAGCCCGGAGTCTTTTCTATATTTCCATAGTGAAAAAGCGTAAAAATTTAATTGTGACTCATAATATCTTGACGGAGCACAGGATTCAGGCGTTGTTTTCCAATCCCTGATATTGATTATACCGTCCCGCTCCCAGAATATATCAGTGGCGCCAACCAAAATAAGCCCCTTATCGTTAACCCGAAACGGCGTTTCTCTAAAAATAATATTGTTCTCGCCATTGGCGAAGCAATTTCTGATAAAAGCCCCCTCTTCGCGGCTAATATAGCTATTCAGAAGATTCCGCAGAAGCTCACGCGCTTTTTCTGACCTAAACATGGATCTCAACTCTAAGGGAACGGCCATTTCCGCACGGTGATAATTGCTGATTGAATTTGTTTGCGGCAACATTAAGTTTAATGTGTCGGGATTGAAGTTCCATCTGGAAAGAATATGGTGCGCCAAACTGCCAAATTCGGCGCTGCCAATGTTATCTCCCTCTTTGGACTCCCATTTCATCGGCATTCCTTGCCTGTAAGATATTCGGTATGCCAAGGGACACCAGTCAAGCATCGCATATGCTGACGCCGATAGCCGCTGCAGTTTGGCAGGAGAGATTACGGTTAGTTGCAGATCTCCCTTAGGCGAAAAACCCTTACATTTATCTTTTTTTGACCATTGAAGTTCATCATCGGAGATACGTACCCAATCGGCACGAAGCAGCCTCTCATTGTGATTTTGCATACGCCAAATGTGAGATATAAAGCTGTCCTCGTGGAATATTTCTGTCCCCAAGGTAAGCCTGTCGCTCTTGGCAGTGGCGCACAGAATTAATTTTTCTCTGGCTCTTGTTGCAGCCACGTACCAAAGACGCTCTCTTTCCGCCAGTTCCGCCTCAGACTCCGCCTCATCCGACCACAGTCCCGTCGTTGTTTCTTCATAGCTGCTCTGCACCGATAATACTGCTGGAATCTTCTTTACCGATATACCGTAACGCAGCGATATGCAAAAACGCGGCGGTTTGGGTTTTGCGGATTCGGTGCCGGAGAGAATAACTATCGGATATTCCAGTCCCTTAGATGAATGTATGGTAATTACATTAACAGCATCAACTTGCTCATCAGAGACGTCCGGTTCTTCTTTTTGTATGGCCTGGTTTACGGCATAGCTCAGATACTCAGCACAGCCTGATATTGAATGTCCTTGCGACAATTCATATTCTTCAGCTATTTCAGCGAGACGATAGATATTCGCGTTTACTTTTTTCCTCTGTTCTTCATCAAAGAATTTTAAGTATTCCGGAGTTTTAATTATCTCCAAGATGGCATTTGAGACACCTCTGAATTCCGCAATTCGCTTAAGCTTAAGTATGAGCTCGAAGCTCTGAGGATTTTTCTTGGCAATAACGTCGGCTAGGGGCACTGTTTCATGGTCCGAATTACACTTGGCAGCTTCTTCTATTAACTTATACGCCTCATGCGAACCTACGCCACTGAACGGAGACACCAGCCATCCCGCTAAGGGCAAAGGAGAGCGGCAGTCAGCAAGTAAGGTCACCAAATTGATGACGTCTGTCACCTCTCCCCGTGAAAAATAGTCTTTGGCTGTGCAGAGCACGTATGGAATACACGCTGCGTTAAAAGCTCTTTCGATAACAGGATATGTAGTGCGTGTAGGCACAAGCAGGGCAAAATCACTCCAGCGGCAGGGGCGAAATTCTTTTTCTTTTTTTTGCCATATTCTCGCTTCTAAGCGTATCTTGGCAATTTTTTCCGCCAACTTTTTAAAGAGACGCAGACGTGTTTCGGCAACAGATTCATATTTTGCTTTGGCGCTGTCATTTTTTTTATCATCCACGCGTTCAACCACACCAAAGAGCCCTTCCATTTCCGGGAAGTGCGATTCTTCGTTTCTTTTCTGCCACCAATCAACATCGGCTGGCCCGACCAGCGGCTCGTATACCATGTCCGAACCGTCGACGAGTCCACCGCGCCAGATATCGCCGAAAACACAGTTAAATTTCTGCAGAAGAGCGTCTCTGGTTCTAAAGCTTTTATCAAGCGTGATGTATTGGTACTTACCATCTTGACATGAACGCGCCTTAGTTATGTAGCTTTGAAAAATGGAAAGGTCTGCGTGTCTAAAACGGTAAATTGACTGTTTGAGGTCGCCAACAACAAAAAGCGTGTTTTCCGACTCGTTCCATATTGATTTTAACAATTCATTTTGCAGAGCGTCTGTATCTTGAAATTCGTCAACAAGTATGTGGCGGAACTTTTTTGAGTAGGCGGAGCTCATTTTCAATGCCTGACCGGCATATTTGATCAAATCATTCATTGAGAGAGAGCCTTCGTTTTTTCTGATAGACTCCCAGCACTGCCACCCCAAAGCTGCGGTGCGGTTTAACATGGATAAAAGCTCGCATTCATCAGCACTTGGAGCAAGCGCCATTTTTATCAGTTTGACATTATCATCGCGCCATTGTTTAAGCTGGCAGCACAGCAGCTCCCCCAGCGCTTCATCGGTGCTTTTGGCTATTTTGTTAAGTTTTGCCAGCGCCTCATTAATCAGTTCGCCGGCGAAACTGCGGGCTGTCTCAAAAGAATACGCAGCCTCTGCGTATTTATGGTAAAGCATGGTAAGTTTTGATTCCGTCTCTTTATCGGAACAGCTTAAGTCTGCTATCAGCGCAGGATATATTTCTTTCATCCAGAGGTTCCAAATTTCTTTAATCTGAGGCTCCAAAGAATCGATATCTTTTAATAATTCGGCATTAGATTGATTCCACAAATCGCATGGTGTTCGGTTAAAGCTCCCCAATTTTTCCGAAGCTGCTTTTGATAATTCTGCAAGAGCTTCAGCAGAATAGCAGTTAATAAAGTCACTGTACAATTCATCGGCAAAAAGTTCTTCAGCTCGCCGGAGCCAATCGTCAGATAGTATGCAGCTAATGCGGCTGAGCGACATTTCACTCAACGTTTCGGAAAATTCTTTCCACCAGACATCTT
The DNA here is from genome assembly GCA_964522805.1 of uncultured Synergistaceae bacterium. Taxonomy (GTDB): domain Bacteria; phylum Synergistota; class Synergistia; order Synergistales; family Synergistaceae; genus CAZBYL01. Next base: position 23,294 of record CAZFWP010000012.1, read on the forward strand.
CACCCGCGGGAGAAACTATTGAAGACGAGGGGTCAACATCAAGCAAGAGTCCCGATTCTCTGATAACTTTCATAGCAAAAGCATGAATGGTTGATATTGAGGCATCATCAATATATGTCAGAGCTTTTTGCAGGTGACCGGCTTTGGCGGGGTTTTTGTCTCTCCAGGAGACAATAGTGCTTTTAATGCGCTCCTGCATCTCGCGTGCGGCTTTTTCCGTAAAAGTAAGCACCAGTATTTGGTCCACAGTACATTCTTTATCCGTTGCAAGAAGCCATGCGAAACGCCTAGCCAGTGTTTCTGTCTTTCCCGTTCCAGCTCCGGCACTTACGACCGTCAATGCAGCAGAGCTTGTCGCTGCGGCATTCTGTTCTGGAAGTCCCTCTATGCAAGACAGCCATAGTTGCGGAGATCTATCGTCACTCATCAAAGGCACCTCCGTCAAGTTCATTATCGTCCAAATCCCAATATCCTACTTCGCGTTTGCGGCAGATGGTGTAGTATGGACAGCGTTGACATTCATTCCCGCCGCCGGCGTTATAGTTTGCAGGAAACTCGCCCTTTTTTATACCAAAAGCCATATCAGACATCGCTCTGCGTGCGTAATCCAGCAAAGAAGCAAGGCTTTTCTGGTTGTTTTTTCTGCGGGCAAAGTAGATATCTGTATAAGATGGCTCAAAAAAACCAAAGAGCCGGTTATCGCCGTGTCCAAACCAGCCGTAGCCTCCTGGATTGATGTTTTCTGTGTCCTTAAGCAATACCGCATAGGCCGCTAACTGCAGCTCATCTTTGTGATATTCCGATTTTCCCGATTTGTAGTCAAGAATCACGGCACTTTCACCATAAAAGTCTATTCTGTCCGCACGTCCCTGGAACTTGACACCTTCACAAATGTACTCGGCAAATTTATACTCCATCTCCATCTTCGTGCGGCGTCCCTTTAAGCGAAATTCAATCTCGTCCTGGTGTTCCGCTAGGTCAAGAAGCTGCTTTCGCAGCTTTTTAGCGTATCTAAGCAGTCTTGGATCTGAAGAGAGCTCCCTGTAGTAACTTTTTTCAATTTCATCATAATTTTTATTAACAACATTAAACAATGAATTTCCGCTTACAGAGGCCTCATCAAAAGAGTGCTCCCAAACTTTATGCATAAACTTGCCAGCCTTGCGCCGATCAAAAAGTTCGGATGAGTTGGTATCCACTCTTAATATATATCTACACCAGTAGCGAAAAGGGCATTTTATCCAATCATCAAGTGAGCTGAGATTGACGACAGGTATCTCATCTTGCGGCACGCATACACCGACCCGAGGAATCGAACCTCTCTCTATTTTGGGTTCAGAAAGAGCCACTTCCGCTTCAGGGAAGATGTATTCTTCCCTGTTGGGAATGGATTTTGCAAGCGGATACTCTACGCTTCCCAATCTGTTCAGCTCTACATACTGATGTTTTGCAAAAAGCGGCAAAACAAATTGAGAAGGCCCTATCGGTCTCTTATTGGCGTCAACCATGGATCGGGAAAGGACTACGCCATCTTTAGCCGTGGCAATCAATCTGCGGAAGATCGCCTCTTTCTGCTTTCTTTCATCATGTATATCCGGCAGGTACGGCTGTTCTTTTTCCTCAGCGGAGCAGCTATTGATTTTTCTTTTACTGTCACTGCCAAGCAAAGGAGATTCTCTTAGTTTTCCGGGCCAAGTGTTGTAATCAATATCAGCCATGATCCAATATCGGTGAAAAGTTAGCACCGGAGGTATACCACAATATATCGTCACAGATGAGTTTTGCGGCAGTTGTATGGGTAAAGTGGCTGTCCTGCTCCAAGTTGTGACATAGGAGACAGCTTCGCTTCCCTTCAGGGAGATCTTAGCAGCCTCCCCTATTTCTCGTTTCAGGTCTTCAAGAGCCTCAATCTTTTTGTTAAGTTCGTTTACGGCGGAGGAAATATCTTTGACGGAATCATCAAGAGATAGCTCATCGCCTATGCGCTGTGAGGCGCGGGCAGCAAGGTCAAAGGAACAGATGAAGTCACGCCAAAGTGAAAGCACATAGCCGGGAGAACCTCCGACCGCGAAACCGCGGCAAAGGACGTTGAATTTTTCAAATAGAGCAAGAGCCTCTCCTTCAAGTGACTTTTTCCAAGATATCTCTCCCTCAGGAAACAAAGATGTGATTTTTTCACACCAGCTCTCATCACATCCCAGCAGGGGCGTTTTCAGTAAGGAGAGAGTATCATTGGTCTTCCACCCCGAGACATAGGCCCTCCAAATTCGCTTGGGCAGCTCTCCCAAGGGTGTTTCCACCACAGTACCGCGTACCTGAGTATTGTAGGGTATTTTGTATTTTTCAAGGGCAGTCAGCAGTAAAGGCAATCTCTTTTGTGATACCAGCACCGCCGCATCACCGTAGTCCTTTATCTCTCCCAACTTGGAGAAATTTCCCTCTCCGTGCGGCCAAAGTGCAATCTCTCTGGCTATAGAGGAAAACTGTATATTCACATTATTGGCATTTAACTCCAATATGCCTATCTTCCATTCAGGCCTGCGCCTGTATTCTTTTTTCAGCTGCACAATGCCGTCATAAAAATCATCCAGTCCGGTCTCCGGCTGAATAAGAACGGCACCAGACATCTCGGTTAAGGCACGTACAAGTTTTATTTGACTTCCTGTAAAGGAGAGAAAGCCGACAAAGACAAATAACCTTTTTTTTACAAAATCGGAAATTTTATCAAAAAAAAGAATTGACTTCATTAAAGATGGTATTTGCCCGGCATCTGCAAGACAGTTATCCTCCAGATATTCCAAATAATCGTTGTATAACCGCAGCAGTAAGGCTTCAGCGTCGGCTTTATTATATTCTCCGTCACCAAACAACGTCGCCTTTAAATGTTCAGGAGTCACATCTTCCGCCAAAAGCTCTTTAATATTATCTCCAAGTACCCCAATAAACCCCTTATGCTTAATACCTGCTGGCAGTTCAATCCCGCTGGAAGCCATTTCATCGAGAAAGCGACCTACAAGATAGTTCAAAATTAAATTGTGGTCGGGGGGGTCTATCACCCTTCTTTGCGTATCACACAGCTTTGAGGTTTCGCGATATAGCTCGCCGATAGTCCATATCTGGGGACGGCTGCCAAAATAAGAGCTGTCTGCGGCAATGATACGCATAAGATTTTCTTTATCTAATGACGTTGGAACAAGAAACAGTGCCTTCTCACCATTTTTTTTATACAAATCGGCAAGAATCTCTGACATTTCGCTTATATTAAAATAAGAATAAACTTCGGTTTCCATAATCACAAACACCCTTCCCTCGCTGCGCTGAACATTTTACTAACTAAACTGCCCTCTTGCGCCCAGGTAGCCATTCGCGCTTTGGCGCAGGAAGAAACTCTCTCTTCTGCGCACAGATTCCGGCAGTTTTTTCAACAGCTTCATCATCGGGTCTCTCTCATTGGCTAAAACAATAAAATCCTCTGCTGACGCACTGTCCGGCAAAGAAAGTGTAATCTCCCGCCACAGACGCAGCTGCTTTGCAGCCATATCAAGCAGCATCTGCACGTTTTTGTAACAACCTGAATGGGGAAAGCAAATCATAGAGATATCCTGCAAGTCACGAAGTTTGTTGAGCGAAGAGAGCGCCTGGTCATAAAAGAATTTATGCGGCGTTGCCGGTCTCATAAACAATTCTCCGTCGTCAAGTTCAAAACAGCAGCCGGCAGCCTCTCCAGCGAAAAGTATCCTCTCACTATCAAGCTCATAAATATAAGAATTGTGGTGTGGGGCGTGCCCAGGCGTATCAACAATATCCAGCCCTTCCACCTGTTTTCGGTCATCAAGAAAAGATTCCGCCGAAAGCGGCAGAGGCATCCCATATACATCACAAAGATCTCCCAGTGCATTTCTGCTGCCGGCAACCAAGCGTTCAGGGCTCACCAAATGAATCCTTCCCTTAAGCGGAGCAACTACCTTTGCCTCCCCGTATATGCTGCAAAACTGACCAGATCGGAAGAGCGTCGTGTAGGGAAAGAGTGTCTTCGC
>CAZFWP010000013.1:0-26238 GCA_964522805.1 uncultured Synergistaceae bacterium
GACGGCACCAGCTACAGAGAACCCTTCACGGTATATGCGGGACTGTCGTTTGAAATGAACTAGCTTATTACCGTAATGAATTGAATAAAAAACAGCGGGGCTGAATAAGCCCCGCTGTTTTTTGCAGAATCACTTTGCAGACGCAAAATCCCCATATCTGAATAATTATCGTTTGCAAACAATAAAGCAATGACTAGCTGTGGGTGAATTTTTCTGACAAAAGCTTGCCCGCTGTTTATATTGGTGAAAGAACATACGGGGCAAGGTTATACTAATGCAGCGGAAGCTGACCTGCCCAAATACTTTGACACCCGCAGCCGCGAATTGCCCGTAAATCTTTTGCGCAAACAAATTCAGGACAAACGCGTAACAGACCTTGTAAAGAAGTATATGGAAAGCGGAAGTTATGGAAGACGGAGTGGTATGCCGAATGGAAGAAGGCACAGCGCGAGGCGGGTCTTTTTCACCGTTGCCGGCGCACATCTGCCTGAATGAGTTTGACGGCTAAAGGGAACACATGGGCGTGAAGCGGTTTGTTTGCCGACAGGATAAGCTGCGTTTCGTGCGTTATTTCTGGGTTTTGTTTTTCTGTTAGTAATTTATAATTGACAATTATTGTAAAAATTTTTTTACGTAAGGTAAATCTCCTGTTTTTATCTTCCTTTTTTGCGCTTTAATGATAGAATCATTTATTAACGCATCATTAATCGATGCGGATTTTGCCATTTCGGTTTTTAACGTGATGTAGTCAAGGAGGAAGCAGGTTATGAATCTCCCGACATTCTGGGGGGGTATACACCCGCCTCAGAAAAAAGATCTTACTGTTAATGAGAAAATTGTGGACTACCTGCCGGTTGGGGAGCTTGTCTTTCCCATGGCGCAGAATATTGGAGCGCCAAACCAACCTTTAGTGAAAAAGGGCGACGCTGTTCTTGCAGGACAGAAGCTCGGCGGTAATGATGCCTTTGTATCTGCGCCCATTCTTTCCAGCGTTTCCGGGACTGTGAAGGACGTAGCTCCTAGGATGACTTCTTCCGGTACGGAAGAACTGTGCGTGATTATTGAAAATGATGGGAAATATGAGATGGATCCATCTTGGACGCCGCTGGAGAATTATGAAACCACCGACCCCAAGGAATACCTTAAGCGCATCAGAGAGGCCGGAATTGTCGGTTTCGGCGGTGCTACCTTTCCCACAGCGGTGAAGCTCTCACCGCCGCCTGAGAAGAAAATACGCTATCTGATTATCAACGCCGTTGAGTGCGAGCCATATCTCAACTGCGATAACCGCTTGATGCTGGAGGATCCGCAAAAAATAGTTTTGGGGCTCAAGTTGCTGATGCGCCTCTTTCCCGACGCCGAAGGCATTATCGCCATTGAAAACAATAAGCCCGAGGCCGCCGCTTTGATGACGAGTGAGCTGGCGAAGCTGAACGCTCCCAAGATGTCGGTGAAGACCTTGGCGGTGAAATATCCTCAGGGTGCGGAAAAGATGCTGATCGAGGCTTTGACGGGGCAGGAATATGTGATGTCTGCGCTGCCTGCCGATGTGGGCTGTATTATTCTCAATGTCCGCACCACGCATCAGATATATGAAGCCATCGCCCTGGGCAAACCTGCCGTGAGCCGTATCGTCACTGTTACCGGCGAGACGATAGTTCACCCGATGAATATCCGCGTGCCTCTTGGAACGTCCGTTAGGGAGCTGATAGAGCTCTGCGGCGGTTTTAAAGAGCAGCCGGCGAAGATTCTTTCCGGCGGCCCGATGATGGGTACATCGCTGCGCTCCATTGACATTCCCGTAGTGAAGGGAACTTCCGGAATTTTGGCTCTCTCCGCGGACTCTGCCCACTTGCACGAGGAAACGGCCTGCATTCGCTGCGGACGCTGTGTTGCTGCCTGCCCGATGGGGATTATGCCCCATGAGCTTAACCCTCTGGTGCTGATGCGGGATTATAAGACATTTGAAGAAAAGGGCGGTCTCAACTGTATCGAGTGCGGCTGCTGTACGTACTCATGTCCCGCGAACCGCCACCTTACTCAGTCTTGCCGCGACGGCAAGGCGACTATTATGGAGATGCGCAGAAAGGCGGCGGCGAAATAATGGAGCGTTTGCTGGTTGTCTCAAGTTCACCGCATATTCACGCGCCACTGGAAACAGACAAGATTATGATGTGGGTGCTGATTGCGCTCGCACCGGCGGGGCTGGCGGGGGTTTATTTCCTCGGTCTGCGCTGCGCTTTGGTAATGGCTGTATGTGTGGCTGCGTCCGTGATTTCCGAAAAAGTTTGGCAGGCGCGCGCGGGACGCAAAGATACCACCCGCGATCTTTCCGCGGCTGTCACCGGGCTGCTTTTGGCATATAACCTGCCGCCTGCGATTCCCTACTGGATGGCGGCGGTGGGAAGCGTTTTTGCGATTATCATCGTCAAGCAGTTCTTTGGCGGTATAGGCTGTAATATCGTCAACCCAGCTCTGGCGGCGCGTGCGATGATGCTTACCAGCTGGCCTGTGCCGATGACAACTTGGACGGTGCAGGGAGTTTCCGGAGCCACGCCCTTGGCGATGATTAAGGGCGGGTTTGGCACTTTGCCGCCGATAAGCGATCTGATTATCGGCAATGTCGGAGGCTGTATCGGTGAAACCTCAGCGGCTGCTCTTTTGCTGGGCTTTGCCATTTTGCTGGCCAAGGATATTATCAAATGGCACATTCCCGTTGTCTATGTAGTGACGGCGGCTGCTCTTTCAGCTGCTTTCGGACGTCCCGCTTTTTATGAGATTTTTGCCGGCGGACTCTTCCTCGGAGCCATCTTTATGGCGACAGACTATACCACTTCGCCGATGACAGTGAAGGGACAGATTGTTTTCGCTGTCGGCTGCGGTTTCCTGACGGCGCTTATCAGAACTTTCGGAGGCTACCCCGAAGGTGTCTCCTACTCCATATTGATTATGAATCTCACAGTTCCTCTGATTGACAAGGCGCTGCGTCCTCACATCTTCGGGGAGGTGAAAAAGCGTGGCTAAAATTATCAGACTATCATTAGTCCTGCTTTTGATTACGGCGATTACGGGAATTATTCTCGGTGCTGTCTATACTGTGACTCTCGAACCTATTCGTAAGGTCAAAGAACGGGAAAAGATGGAGGCACTCGCTGCCACTCTTCCCGGAGCGAAAGAGTTTAAAACTCTGCCTGTGAAGGGCGATGCGGGAATAATTTTGGAGATTAACGAAGGCTCGGCGGCAGGCGCCGTTGTCGGCTACAACTTCACCGTTACTCCCAAAGGCTACGCCGGCCCGATAGAAATGGTCGTCGGTGTGGCAAAAGATGGACGGCTGATGGATATTAAAATTCTCAAACACGCAGAGACGCCGGGTCTGGGAGCTAAGGCTACGGAACCGCTCTTTTCCGGTCAGTTTAAGAACAAATCCGTCCCTAAAATAGAGGTCTCCAAAACGCCTCCTGCATCAACAAGCGAAATCCAGGCGATTTCAGGAGCGACAATCACCTCCCGTGCTGTGGCAGCCGGCGTGAATACCGCTCTTGACTATTGGAAGGGCAACTTCAGCGGCGGTGCGGCTCAGACGGCAAGTGCGGTATCGGAGCCGTCAGCTCCGGCGGATAACAGCGCTGCGGCAGATGCGGTAAGTTCCGCATCGAAGAAAGACGATAAAGACGAGGAGGACAAAGACTGATGATGAATCCTCTAAAGCTGCTTAAAAACGGCATCTTAACGGAAAACCCCACTTTTGTTTTGGTGTTGGGGCTCTGTCCGACACTCGCCGTCACCTCAAGCGCCATCAACGGCATTGGTATGGGGCTGGCCGCCACGGCGGTACTAATGGGCTCAAACCTGGCAATTTCCGCCATTCGCCGCATCATTCCCGATGAAATTCGTATTCCGGCTTTTATCGTGGTAATCGCCGGTTTTGTTACCGTGGTTCAGCTGCTGATCTCCGCCTATGCGCCGGCTTTGGACAGAGCGTTGGGTATATTCATCCCCCTCATTGTCGTTAACTGCATTATTTTGGCGCGCGCCGAGGCATTCGCCTTTAAGAACGGTGTTATTGAATCACTTTTTGACGGTATGGGTATGGGGCTGGGATTTACCGGTGCTCTCACCCTTATCGGCAGCATCAGAGAGCTTCTCGGCAACGGCTCCATCTTCAATATTAATGTGCTGCCCGCCGTCTATCAGCCTGCGCTTTTGGTGATTCTCGCCCCCGGCGGATTTATCACCTTGGGTATCCTCATCGCCCTCTTCCGTAAATATCAGATGAAAAAGGAAGAGAAGAAGACGGGCAAAATCTCTGCCTATGACGGCTGGGAGAAACTCGGCGCCTGCGAAGGCTGTTCCCTGCGCGCTCTTTGCGGCGGCGGCAACGATAAAGTCCCCTGTGCCAAGCAAAAGGAGGGTGATGCCTAATGTCGCTCTTAGCGCTGTTCATCGGCTCAATCTTTGTCAATAACATTCTGCTTTCACGCTTCCTCGGCTGCTGTCCCTTCCTGGGCGTATCGAGCAAGCTGGAAACAGCTAAAGGCATGGGAATCGCCGTGGTCTTTGTCATCGTGCTCGCTTCCACAATGACCTGGCTGGCATACACTCTTATTTTGGTACCGCTTGGGCTGGAATATCTGTACACTCTTTCGTTCATTCTCATCATCGCTGCTTTGGTTCAGTTTGTGGAAATAGTGCTGAAGAAGGTTCAGCCCGGACTCTACAAATCACTGGGCATCTTCCTGCCGCTGATTACCACCAACTGCGCCGTGCTTGGCGTTGCGGTTATTAACATGAACGAAAAATATTCGCTGATAGAATCAATAGTCCATGCTCTCGGCGCTTCCACAGGCTTTCTTCTGGCGATTGTGCTGATGGCCGGTATCCGCGAGAGAATAGAAATCAGCCGCGACATGCCAAAATGTTTGTGCGGACTTCCAATCGCACTTGTCACGGCAGGGCTCATGTCAATAGCTTTCATGGGCTTCAGCGGACTCATCAAGTAGGGAGGCGGGAAGATGAACGGAATCTTGTATCCTGCGCTTGTAATGGGAGGACTGGGGCTTATTTTCGGAGCGATGCTCGCCTTCGCCTCAAAAAAATTCTATGTGGAAGTTGACGAAAGACAGGCAAAAGTTCGTGAGATCCTGCCCGGCGCGAACTGCGGCGGCTGCGGTTTTCCCGGCTGCGACGGCTATGCCGAAGCAGTGGTAAAGGGAGAAGCTAAGGTAACTGCCTGCGCCGCCGGCGGCGCTCCCGTAGCGGAAAAAATCGCCGCGATTATCGGTGTCGAGGCCACGGCTGAAGAACCGAAGATTGCTTTCCTCAAATGCAAGGGTACTCCGGATAAAACAGCGAGAAACTGTATATACCATGGTGTCGCCGATTGCCGCGAAGCGGTTGTCGTTCCGGGCAAAGGCCCTTCTGCCTGCACCTTTGGCTGTTTGGGGCTTGGTACGTGCGTTTCCGTATGCCAGTTCGGCGCCATGTCGGTGGTAAACGGGCTGGCAGTGGTAGACCGCGAAGCCTGTGTCGGCTGCGGCACTTGCGTGGAACAGTGCCCGCGCGGAGTGCTGACTTTGATTCCCAAACATTCCCGTGTCCAGGTAAGCTGCAACTCGCCCCTCAAAGGCCCTGATGTCAAAAAGGCCTGTGCCGCGGGCTGCATTGGCTGCACTCTCTGCGTCAAGGTCTGCCCCGTTCAGGCGATTGAGATGAAGGGCGCACTGGCGGTCATAGACCCCTCCAAATGCATTAACTGCGGTCAGTGCGCAGCGAAGTGTCCTGTTAAGAACATCACCGACTCACGCCCCGATAAGGGCGAAGCTACGGCATAGTTCCTTTGCTGTGGGCAGAGAATCTTTCTTGCCCAAGGCATGGATTTTTTACCGCGGGCTTTGTGGCGGCTTGACAGAAAAACAAGCGGGAAGCGGAGAATTTCGCCTCCCGCTTTTTATCTCCGCATGCGCAGCGGTATAATGTCCTGATAATTTTTTGATATGGGAGTGTTTTTTCGCATGGCAAACAAACCGCGCATCACTTCTCACGCCTTTAAATTGGGCGGCGATGTTATTGATAAGGGCGCACTTTTCAGCAGTCCCGACCGCTCCTATAGGTATAAACTGTGGCGGGTATGGGACGAGAGCAAGCCCAAAATAATGTTTATCATGATGAATCCCAGCTGCGCCGATGTTGATTTTGACGATGCCTCTGTCGCTAAGTGCGGACGATTTGCGCGGATGTGGGGTTACGGCGGGCTATTTATCGGCAATACCTTCGCTTTCCGAGCAACCGACCAAGATGACCTTGTGCTAGAGGACGGCGTTGATAAGGTGGGAGGCGGCAACGACCGCGCCATTTTGGAGATGGCGGCTATGTCAGAGCGCATTATCATGGCATACGGCAAGCCGAAATCGCCCAAGCTCCGCCAAAGGGGGACGGAACTTTCCCGTCTGCTGGCGGATAACGGCTACCCTCTCTACGCCCTAAAGATACTTAGCGACGGCACGCCGGGACACCCGCTCTACATAGCGAAAGATACCGTACCGGTGGAATTTTTTCCGCGCTGAGACGCAGCCGCACTGATACGCAGGCAGACTGCGGCCCGCAGATAATTTTTCGCTGATTATGTGAAAATCCCGATGTCAGCGGTTGTTTTTCCGCAGCCGAACAAAAGCAGCGCCCCTATTCGCCAAAATGGACGAATATGGGCGCTGCGCTGTTGTGAGTTGGTATCACAACCGTGCCTTTGTTTTTTTTCACTTGCCGTGCGCTTTTACCGGCAAGTGCCGCATACAGAGACAGTATCCGCAGCCGGTGCTTCATTACAGCTGGCTTTGGGTGAGACATTGCGCTTGTTTGCTGTCATTATGCCAAGGTGAAATTTTTTGCGGCTGACTCTTTTTCCAAAAACTGTGCCGCTGACTCCGCCAGCAAGGCGGCGCCGATAACGATGGCGCGGTCGTCGGTGGTGAAGGCGGGGTTGTGCCAAGGGCAGTTCTCCGTCCCTTCCGTGCCTGTGCCGAGCCAGTAGAAAAAGGAGTCGGTGTGCTGCGCCAGTACGGCGAAGTCTTCGGAGGCGAGACTAGGCGCGGGGCAGACGATGTTCTCTTCGCCCACTGCCGCCGCCGCTGCTTTATAGGCTATTTCACTCATGTGGTGTGAGTTGCGCAGAGCGGGAACTTTGGGCGTGATTTCCACTTGCGCACTGCAGCCGTAGCCCGCAGCGACCTGAGAGGAAATTTCCTTAAGCCTGCCAAGTGCCATTTCATGAATTTCGTCGGAATATGAGCGGATGTCACCGCTCATGGTCAAACTGTCGGTGGGAAAGTTTTCCTCATTGCCGCTGTGAATGGAGGAGATGGAGCAGACGAGTGTTTCCAGCGGGTCGGCGCAGCGGCTGACGATGGTCTGCAATGCGCTGATGACTGCCGCTCCGGCGACGATGACGTCTTTGTATTTGTGGGGCATTCCCGCATGTCCCGCAACTCCGTGAATGGTGATGCGGAAGTTGCTTTTGCGTGCCATCAGCGCCCCCTCTTTGACCGCCGCTTTGCCGACGGCGATTTCGGGACGGCAGTGAAGCCCAAAGAGGGCACGCGGGCGGAGCTTTTCAAATAGCCCATGGTCTGCGAGTGCCTTTGCTCCCGCGGTAAATTCTTCTGCCGGCTGAAAGAGAAAGACGACATTGCCGCATATGCGGCGGCGATTTTCAAAGAGCACCTTAGCCGCACCCAAAAGGCAGGCGGTGTGCAGGTCATGTCCGCAAAGGTGGGCGCAGCCGTTGTCCAGTTTCACGCTGTCGATGTCGGCGCGCAGCATTACCGTGCTACCCTCCCTTTCGCCGCGCAGCATGGCTGTCACTCCCGTCTCCATGCCAAGGTCGATTATTTCCGCCCCCAAATCCTCCATAGCGGCGCGAATCTTTGCCGTGGTGCGAAATTCGGCAAAGCTTTCCTCGGGGTGAGCGTGGAGATCGTCCTTGAAGGCGCGTAATTCCTCCTCGTATTTTTTTGCTGCTGTCAAATAGTTCATCATTGTGCCTCCCATGACATTTTACGAAAAACTTTTTGCCGCCGTTTTTAACTTTTGCCGTTAAACGTTGCCTAAGATAACCTCGTCGAGGTTTTTCAAAGCGATCTCGCGCAGGCGGTGCAGCGTCGCTATTTCCGTGGGCGCATGGCCGCTCATGGCGGCGGCGGGGAAAAATCGGCTGAGATGCAGGGTAATGCTGCGGTCAAGAGAGCCCACCCAAGAGGAGAGAGCTGCCATCTCCTCCTCGCTGTCGTTGCCTTTTGGGACAATCAGCGTGGTCAGCTCCACATGAGCATCTTTCACCGCCTCTTTGATGAAGGCTTTGACCATCTCCAAATCACCGCCGAGCTTTTGGTAATAGCTGCTGCTGAAGCTTTTTAAATCGATATTGTAAGCGTCTATCCAAGGGCGCAGCTCCGCCAAAACCTCAAGGGAGGCGGCACCGTTGGTGACGGCTACAGTCTTCATGCCGCGCCGTTTGACGGTTTTCGCCGCGTCTTTCACATATTCGTAGCCCACCAGCGGCTCATTGTAGGTGAAAGCCACACCGATGTTGCCTTTTTCCTTGAGGCTGATTGCCACTTCCGCCAGCTCATCGGGCTTCACCAGTCTGGTTTGCGCACTCTCTGCTGACGCCATGGAGATGGCGGCGTTCTGGCAGAAGGGGCAGCTCATATTGCAGCCATAGCTACCCACAGAGAGAATCATTGTCCCCGGACAAAAGCGTGCCAGCGGCTTCTTTTCAATTGGATCAAGGGCTATTGCCGTCAGTCTGCCGTAGTTTACGGCACGGATGATGCCGCCGATATTTTTGCGCGCACGGCACCGCCCTGTCTCGCCCTCAGCCAGAGCGCAGCGGTGCATGCAGATGTTGCATACTCTGCTAATAATGGCGTGTCACCTCAAATCGCATGAGACGCACCTTTTCTCCCTTGCGGATACCGGCTTTCCGCGAGGCTATGGCTATCTGCTCCGCCACTGTCTCCACTCCCTCAAGGTTGGGCAGCAGCAGTCCCCTTTTGCTGCCGCAAGAGACGATGACGCCGTATCGTTTGACATCTAAATTTTCCTTGGAGGTCTCTTCGGCTTCCCCCAGCACGTCAACGCTGTAAACAAGCTCTGCCAGCTCTTCCTCCGATATAGGGTCAAAACGGGGGTCTTCCGCTGCGGCGCTTCTGGCGTTGCGGATAATTTCGTCAGCGACAGAGGCGGTTGTCGGGGAAATTGTACCGATGCAGCCGCGCAGCTGTCCGAACTTTTTTAAAGAGACGAACACTCCGGCGCGCGTTTCCGTCATCTCCCTAGGCAGAGAGGCGGGGAGGGCGATTTTTTCCCCGCGCGAAATGTAGGCTTCCAAAGAGAGTCTTGCCAGACGAACATAGCTGTCCTCATGAGCCTTAATTTCTTTAAGCTTTTCACGGTAAGCGGCGAGAAAGAGGTCAAGGAAACAGCGAGTGCCGTCCTCCGCCAACGGCCTGTATGAGCAGACGCCATAGCCTACGCCGAATGGACCTTCATAAGAGAGGGCGCGCGCCAAAACCGCCGTACGGTCTAAGCTTCCTGCCATAATCACAAAAGCGCGGTGTCCGCATTCCGCAGCCTTTTCGCAAAAATCGGCGTCAAACTCCAAAAGCGCGCCAAAATCGCCACTGCCCATGGCCGCCATAATCTTTTTATCATATATAGGACCTTCCTCGTGAAAGCCGTAAGGACCGTCCTCCTTTAGCACGTGAGAGAGGTCGCCGCTGGCGATTATCACCGTGCGCCGTCCCAGTTTCTCCGCAGTCTCCTTTATCATCATGCCCAATTTGTAGTGGTCAGACAGAGGCAGCCCCGAAAGCCCCAGCCGCACCACGCGGCATGGAAGAGAACCGCCGCAGGCCTCACGCAGAAAATATAGCGGCACCAACGAGGCGTGGTCTAAATCAGCTTCGCGTTCGCCCATTGTGCCGGCGGGGAAATCCTCTGCCGCGGCTAGCTGACACAGCTGCCGCACAAACTCCTCGTCATAGCTCACATTGGCTTTGACAGAGGCGGCGTTAAAGGCACTTAAATCTCCGGCAGCACCGCTGCGGGGCGAAATATGAAAATAATCTCCGGCATCGGCGGCATGGGGCGAGATAATTACAACTGTTTCGGGTTGCGCCGCAGCTGCGGCCAGCATCACACTGCGAAAGGCTTCTGCGGTCTTTTCAATCAGCTGCTCTTCTCCGCGTCCCACCTGAGGAATAATCAGCGGCGGGTGCGGTACCATAGCGGCAAAAACTATCGCCATAAAACATCCCCCCTTGAAAGTATTTTTACTGATTAATTATATACTTTTCAAAGCCAAAGGGCGCAGATAATGCGCATTGCTCTGTGTTTACCCTTCTCATTGAGGCTTGCTTTGCACTATAATTTCCCATATCGCCTGCGGGCAAAATCGGCGGTAAAACATGGTGTATGAGTTATGAAAGGGATATAATATCTTTACATTAAAGCTATAATTATCAACCTGTTGTTTGCATCGGTTGATGTTTTGTAAAAGGAGGCGTTTAGATGACAGAGTTTAAAATAATCGGGAAATCCTATCCGCGTTTTGACGGGCCGGTGAAGGCTTCAGGAGAGACGGAGTTTCTTGCTGATATTGACATAGAGGGCTGCTGGATTGGCGGCGTGGTGCGTTCAAACATTGCGCGCGGCAAGCTTTTGGGCGTAAAGAAATTAGCTGGTTTTGATGCCCTGGGGGCAGTGCTGGTGACAGCGGCAGACATTCCCGGCGAAAACTTTGTTGCCATTGTGAGAACAGACTATCCCGCTTTGGCGGACGGCTATGTCAACTATGTCTCTCAGGCGATAGCCTTGGTGGCGGCTCCCGATGCCGCGGCACTTCAAGCGGCGATGGCATTGGTGCAGGTGGAAATCGAACCGCTGCCGCCGATATTTACGATTGAGGACTCCCTGGCGAAAAAAGAAATTATCTGGGGAGAAGATAATGTGATAGATGAATACCGCACCGAGCGCGGCGACATCGCCGCCGGTTTCGCCGCCGCCGATGTTGTGGTGGAAGGCGAATGGCGCACGGGGCTTCACGAACAAATGTATCTGGAAACGCAGGGTATGAGCGCCGTTAGCCGTGCGGACGGTTCTGTGGAGGTTTTGGGTTCTATGCAGTGCCCCTTCTATGTACACGGAGCCGTGCAAAAGGTACTGGGTTTGCGCGCGGAACAGGTGATCGTGCGTCAGAGCGCCACAGGCGGCGCATTTGGCGGCAAAGAGGATTACCCCTCTATTTTGGGCTGCTATGCGGCGCTTTTGGCGTGGAAATCAGCGCACCCCGTAAAAATAATCTATGACCGCTCAGAGGATATCCTCTGTACCCCCAAACGCCACCCATCTGAAAGCCGCTACAAAATGGGGCTGACCAAAGAGGGGAAAATCACCGCTCTTGATGTGGAGATGTTTTTGGACAGCGGCGCTTACACCACGCTGTCGCGCGTGGTATTGCAGCGCACTCACCTGCACGTGGCAGGAGCTTACTACGTTCCCAACGTGCGTATTCACAGCAGGGCGATGGCGACCAATACGCCGCCCACGGGAGCATTCCGAGGCTTCGGCGCGCCTCAGGCGATCTTCGCCATGGAACGTCAAATGGACTTGGCAGCCAAAAAGCTGGCGATGAACCCGCTGGATATTCGCTTACTCAACGTGCTCAAAACCGGCGACACCTTCCCCTACGGACAGAAGTTCACGGAGGCAGAGAACGCCCGCGCCGTGCTGGAACATGCGGCGGAAATGTCCGATTACCGCGCTAAATATGACCTATATGCCCGTCAGCCTAAAAGTCGGGTGATGAAGGGTATCGGTATCGCCGTAGGGCTTCACGGCGGCGGCTTTACCGGAGCGGGAGAGGACAAAATGGGAACCACGGCGAAGATGACCTTTGACGGGGAGAGCTTCCGCATCTACTCCAGCAGCACCGAAATGGGACAGGGCGCGTCCACTGTGATGCCGATGGTGGCGGCGGAGGCCCTGGGGACGGAGCTTGAAGACGTACTCTACATCGTTCCCGACACCTCAAAAACGCCAAACACCGGGCCGACGGTTGCCTCGCGCACGACAATGTATGCCGCCAAAGCGGTTCAGAACGCCTGTACCAACCTCAAAAAGACCGTTCTTGACTGGGCGGAGACAAAGGGACTGAAGGCCGCCTCCTTCAAAGAACTGGCGGCGGATTACCTAAAAGAACACCAAGAACTGGAAGCCCTTGGTACGAACATATTTAATGACGGCTGCAGCTGGGACGAAGAAAACTTCACCGGCGACGCCTACCGAGGCTACGCTTGGATAGCCAACACCGCCGAAGTAGAAGTGGAGACGGACACCTACGAAGTGACGGTCAAAGAATCGGCCATCGCTGCGGAAGTGGGACGCGCTGTCAACCCAATGCAGGCGCGTGCTCAGCTGACAGGCGGAGTTCTCCAAGGTTTCGGCTGGGCGCACATCGAAGATCTGCGCATTGACGATAAGGGACGGTACACAGCTTCTCACATGAGCTCCTACCTGGTGCCCTCCGCTCTTGACTGCCCCGACTGGAAGGTGGAACTTCTCGAAGACCCATGCGAGGCAGGCTGCTACGGAGCCAAAGGCATCGGGGAACTCCCTGCCAATGCCGGTGCGCCCGCCTTTATCGCTGCGGTGGAAAATGCTGTGGGTGTCAGTGCGGACTCCATTCCTCTCACGGGAGAAAAACTCTTCACTCTGCTGGAAGCCGCCAAATCAGCTCAGGGCGAAAACTAAAGGAGGCGGACGAAAATGAGAATAGAACTGACAGTTAACGGAAAACTCAGACATGCGGACGTTCCGCCGATGAAACTGCTGTTGGCGGTACTGCGGGAAGATTTGCGCCTTACCGGCTCCAAAGAGGGCTGCGGCGAGGGCGAGTGCGGCGCCTGCTCAGTGATCATGGACGGACGTCTCGTCAACGCCTGCTTAGTGCCGGCGATTTCCGCATCGGGAAGCGAAATCCTCACCATCGAGGGGCTTGGCTCCTCTGCTGATATGGACTTGCTGCAAAAGGCCTTTGTCAGCGAAGGCGGAATCCAGTGCGGCTTCTGCACTCCCGGCATGATTATTGCCGCGCGCGCATTGCTGGAAGAAAATCCCGCCCCCACAGAGGCCGAGGTCAAAGAGGCTCTCTCCGGCAACATCTGCCGCTGCACAGGCTACGAAAAAATCTATCAATCGGTAAACAAAGCCATAGCCGATGGTTACTGCGAGACCTTCCGCAAAAGAGAAAACCTCTGCTCCGGCGACATGCCCGAACCAACCTGCGAAGAGGACAAAAACTTCTTTGCACCGCAGGACTTAGCCGAAGCCTTGGAAATCCTGGATAAAAATCAAGACGCTACACTGATGGCGGGGACGACGGACATCATTCCCGACATCAAAAACGGCAAATACAAGCCCTCAAAAGCCATCGACCTTAGCCGTGTCAAAGAGCTCAAGGGCATCAACAAAATCGGCGATAAAATCAGTATCGGCAGCTCTGCCGCCAACGGTGACATTATCCGCAGCGCCATCATCAAAAAATATCTGCCGGCGCTTTGGGAAGCCGCGGCGCGCAGCGGCGCGCCTGCGGTGCAGAACAGAGCCACCATCGGCGGTAACTTGGCCACGGCCTCGGGAGCGGCAGACCTGCCCTCCATACTGCTGCCGCTTGAGGCATCTGTTGTGCTGGAAAGCAAAGATGGCACGCGTGAGATGAAGCTGGAAAAATTCATCCGCGGCTACAGAGACGCCGACCGCCTGCCAAACGAAATTATCAGAGAAATCATCGTTCCCGTGCCTGCGCCCAATGCGGTGCAGAAATTCTACAAACGGGGCAGCCGCAAAGCTCTGACCCTCTCGCGCATCTCCCTGGGCTTATATGCCGAAGTTGAAAGCGGTATCATCTGGGAATTCCGCGCCGGGGCAGGCAGCATGTCGCCCACTCCCATACGCTTGCCGCGCCTGGAAGCGGTGCTCAAAGGCAAACGCCTCACCGCCGATCTGATTGCGGAGGCGGCGCAAACGGCAGCCGACGAGGTGAACCCCAGAAAGAGCAGCCTCTGGCGCAAAAACATGACCGCCAACCTTGTGCGGCGCTTCCTCGAAGAAGAGGCCTCGGCAAAATAGCCTTCCTCTTTCGTCCAAGTGAAACAAAAAACGCGTAAAACAGGGTATAGCCCAAGTTTTACGCGTTTTTTCATTATGATGAAAAGTAAAGTAAAAGTTAGATAGCAACTTCTCAAAATCAGCAGGGCAATATCAAGCGATAGCAAAGCTTGCGCCATTCTCACCGCTGTATGCGATTTTCGGCGTTTGGTCCGTTTCAAAGTCTAACCTTGCAAAAGTCCGCACCGTTCTCGCTATCATGCACACCTACTAGCGGCATTGCCGCGTTGCTGGGAAAAGTTAAATGCCGCGGAGGATAGTATCCTCACGTCCCACACCCACGCCGATAAGCAGCACGGGAACACCGGTACGCTCCTCAATAAAGTTAACATAGCTGCGTGCGGCAAGGGGCAAATCCTCAAAACGGCGGCACTTGCTGATATCCTCCGTCCAGCCCGGCAGCGTCTCGTATATGGGGCGTGCCTTGGCAAGCTCGCCGCAGCTGGTGGGGAAGTGAGTGCGCAATTCGCTGTCAACTTCGTAAGAGGTGCAGACTTTTATCTCCTTAAAACCGGTAAGCACATCAAGCTTGGTGAGAGCCAGTCCGTCAATGCCGTTAATCTTCACGGCATAGTCTGCCGCTACGAGGTCTTCCCAGCCGCAGCGACGCGGGCGTCCGGTTGTGGCGCCGTACTCACCGCCCTTAGCGCGCAGTGCGTCGCCCAAAGCGCCGCTGTCCTCCGTGGGGAAAGGTCCTTCTCCAACTCTGGTGCAATATGCTTTGATAACGCCGATAACCCTGTCGATGCGCCCCGGCCCGATACCGGCTCCCGTGCAGGCGCCTCCTGCGCAGGGGCTGGAGCTGGTGACAAAGGGATAAGTGCCATGGTCAATATCAAGCAAAGTCGCCTGTGCGCCCTCAAAAAGGACATTCGCTCCAGAACGCACCGCCGCGTCGATATCCAAAAAGACATCGCTGAGCATGGGGGCTATACGTTCCCCCCATTTGAGCGCCGTGCTGTAGACCTCGTCAAAATCCAGCGGAGCGGCATCATATATTTTGGTGAGAAGGTCATTTTTCAGCTTCAGCACCGTGGTGAGCTTTTCCTTAAGAACTTCCGGTGAGACCAAATCTTCCGCTCTGATGCCGATGCGGTCATACTTATCCGCATAGCAAGGGCCGATGCCGCGCCCTGTGGTGCCGATCTTAGTCTCCGCGGAACGGGCGTTCTCCGCTAGCTTATCGATAATTTTATGGTATGGCATAACAATGTGCGTGCCGTGGCTTATCAGCAGCCGGGCGAGCTTTTTGCCGCGCGCCTCAAGTCCGTCAAGCTCTTCAAAAAGCGTGATAGGATCCATAACCACGCCGTTGCCGATAATGCAGACTTTATCAGGATAGAGAATGCCTGAGGGCAGTAAGTGAAAGACATATTTTTCTTCCTCCACAACTACAGTATGCCCCGCATTGGCGCCGCCCTGATAGCGGACTACCATGCCGGATTCCGAGGCCAGAGCATCGACAACCCGTCCTTTGCCCTCGTCTCCCCACTGAACACCCAAAACTACGTCTGTGCGTCCCTTTTTCATCCGTACACCCTCTTCATCGGACACGATAATATCCCGTATCCTTACATAAATTTTTTAGCGGTGGTATTGTACCGCTTGTTACTTATATTTATCAATGGTTTTGTAAAAATTACCGTATATTCAGCAGAAGGATTTTTTGCGCGCGTGACAGCTTTTTTATCCTTGCCTCCCGCGACATCGCCTCTTCTTTGGTGGCGAATTCTTCCAGATAAGCTAAGGTCACAGGTCTGCGCCCTCTGGTGTACTTTGCTCCGCGCCCTTCATTGTGAGCCGCCAGACGGCGGTTGATATCGTTTGTCCAGCCGGTATAAAGAGTATCGTCAGAGCAGCGCAGAATATAGACACAAGCTGTCATAGAGTGTAGCTCTCACCGGAATCCCCGTTTGGCAGAGGCGGCTCAGAGAAGATGGAAATGCCGAAAAGCGCCATAATCGCGCGGAAAAATGTCAGGGGGCTGAAACCTTCAGACTCAATCAGTCCGTGCCAAAAGCGTGCGAATTCCGAAAATCGTCCGATGTTATCCAAAGAATCATAAGCGCCGGTGATGCGTGCGAGAAGCGTTCCCCAAACGTTGATTACAGAAAGAAAAGTCTCTATACCGGAACTGCTCCCTGCGGCGGGCTCTTCCGCAAACGAAGGGGCTGCGGTGTTAAATACCATAAAGACAAGCAACAGCAGCGTAATAATCTTTTTTATGTTTTTTTTGTCCATTTTAAACACTCCTCTGCACTTGGTAATTATAACCTAAAAAGCCGACACTGATATCAGCGTCGGCTCTATGCAAAGCAGCAGCTTAAGCAGCCGCTGATTATATGCCACTCTCGCATCACAGGCAAAGGTGCTGCCTGATATATGCCTGGAAGGGAAAACCAGCCGATTGGTGAAGAAAGTAAGTTTGATTTACGTAAATAACCTACCGCACGAAACCATCGACTGCGGCTCTTTGTCTATAATCAGCAGACGGCACTTATGTTATTTTTGAAAGCTTGCTATTTAATCAGCGTTCTCTTAAATCGAGCGTCCCCAAGCTTCAGAGAATACGAGTTCGGAAAGCTCTTTTCTCTCCCGCGGATCCTCTTCCCTTTCGCGCAGCGCGCCCTCAAGCATATCAGACGGGCCGGGATAACCTACGGCCACAGCCACAAGCGGCTCATAGCCTTCTGGGACAGAGTAGCCTGAACGCACCAAATCGGCGGAAAATCCTGCCATTGGATGGGCTGCCAGTCCAAGATCAACTGCCTCCAGCAGCAGATTTTCCAAAGCGAGGCCGCAGTCGTGCATCGCCCACCTGTTGGGCTTGCCGTTGAAATCAAAATCTTTTTTCACTACCAAAATTAAAAGCAGCGGAGCCGCCTTTGCCCATACCTGGTTTGCCTCTGCAAGACAGGAGAGCATCTTTGTATAAAGGTATGAATCCTCCTTGGTAGCGATCAAAAAACGCCAAGGCTGCTCATTATAGGCGGAAGGAGCCCACCTGGCCGCCTCAAATAAAGACATAATTTTCTCTTCCTCAATAGGTTTATCAAGGAAGGCGCGCGGACTCCATCTTTTGGCGATGAGTTCGGCTATAGGGTATGCCGCAGGAGCGATCTTATCCATCAAAGCACCTCCAAAACTATCTTGTTATATCGTACACTATAACGATTGCGCGAGCTTTAGTACTGCTGATTATACCTAATTTGAACGGTGTAAAAGACGTATTAATCACTAAAAGCGGTTTCTCTAAGCATAAAAACATCAAGGCGAAGAAAATTCCCCGAGAAAATCATTCTTCCCGCGAGAGTCTTTTCGCCTTGTCAATTTAAAATTTCCCATTTAGCCGCAAACTTCGCGGCGATACTGTTCTCCCCACTGGCAAAGAGAATCAAGGACGCCCTTTAGGCTCATGCCTCTCTCTGTGAGGCTATATTCCACCTTTGGCGGCACTTGGGCATAGACCTTTCGCGTAAGTAAGCCGTCATTCTCCATCGCGCGCAAATTCTGCGTCAAAACCTTTTGGCTGATACCGCCGACGGACTTTTTTAATTCGCCGAACCTTTTTGTACCGCAAACAAGGTCACGTAAAATAAGCACCTTCCACTTGTCGCCAATGAGTGTCAAAGTAACCTCAACAGGGTAGGGCGGCAGGTCTTTCATCAGCATCTCCCCTTAGTTTCTATTTGATACTTATTGAATATTATATAGCATTCAGGGCAAAGAGCAATAAGGGAAGGCGCAAAGGGGCTCTGCTCTAGCTTAATGTGTATTTCCGCGGTGCGTTACCGGAAAAATCGGCAATCACCGCCGTGCAATTTTCCAGGTAAAAAATTTCAAACTGCGGATTGCAGGCGTCGTGGTAGATGCTCTTTACCAAAGGGCTGCTCTCGATTATCTTTGTCTTCAGTTCCCTGCTGCTGTAAAACTTCACCTTGCCTGAGAGCCTCAGCCAGGCAAAAGATGGAGAGGATACGCAAACTTCCACTTCGGGGGATTGCGTTATTTCTTTGAACACCTCTTTTTGATTGCTCGTGCAAAAGAAAAGCTTGCCGTCGTGTTCTGTCATGAACTGAAAAGGGCGCACCTTGGGCCTGCCGTCAAGGCCTGTCGTTGCAAAATACTGCACCGGGTTGTCTGTGAGAAATTTCGTTACGTCATTCATCATACTACCTCCTAAATTGGACCATATGGTCTTTTTATATACTATAAATATAATATACACTCTTATATTATACGTAAAGTAAGTACTATTTTGTGTCTAAGGCACTTTATAGTAACTAATGGCGCGGAATAATTCAGCAGCGAAGCGTATGACTCATGACACATCTGCAAGACGCCATCGGCGGAAGCTGATATTTTCACTGCGGCAAAAGATGCGGCTGCGGCGGCTGTGAGCAGAAAGCGCCGATAAGTTGACATTTTCTTCTTCGTGGATAGAATGCAACTAGGTTGCGAAAATGTGGGTGACATTATGCTTAATGTTCATTTAAAGAAAAAAATCGGTGATATTTCCGCCGACATCGAGCTGCACATGGAGCGGCCGCAGATTACCGTGCTTTTCGGGCGTTCCGGAGCGGGCAAAAGCACCTTTGCCGGCATGTTGGCGGGGCTGCTGCCACCCGATGAGGGGCGCATCTGCTTTCGAGGGCGCTGCTTTTACGATTCGCAGCGGCGAATTAACCTGCCTGCCAACAAGAGGGGCATAGGCTATGTTTTTCAGGAGCACCGCCTCTTTCCTCACATTACGGTGCGCCGCAACCTCACCTTTGCCAATTTTCCCGGAAGAAGAGGTACATCGGCAAACTTTGATGACGTGGTATCCCTTTTTGAATTGGGGCACCTATTGGAGCGGTATCCGCCGACGCTTTCGGGGGGAGAGAGCCAGAGAGTGGCTTTGGGCCGGGCAATATTGGGCTGCACCAGCTTTTTGATCATGGATGAGCCGCTCTCATCTCTCGACAACGGCCTCAAGGACGTGCTTTTATCCTATATCGCCGCGATACCGCGTCTCTTCTCCTTTCCCCTGCTCTACATCACCCATTCGCGGGAGGAGCTGGAAAAGCTGGCAGAGAGTGTATTGGTCATCGAAAAGGGCAAGGAAAAGTACTTTGGTTCGCCGAAGAACTTTTTAAGCAATTATCAAAATATCTAAGGAGGAGTATCATGAAAAAGTTTCTCACTGCATTACTGTTAACGCTCTTTTTTGTCTCGGCGTCATCGGCGGCAGACCTCTCTGTCACCACAGGGGCGGGCTATATGAAGATGATGAGCGAACTTTGCGCCGCCTACAAGAGCGAGAGCGGCAATAATGTCAACGAAATGTACGGAGGCAATATCGGTCAGCTGCTGGCGCAAATCGAGGCGGGAAGCGGCGTATCGGTCATTGTTTCTGACAAGGGCACGCTGGATGCCGCCAAAACAAAGGTAAAATTCGCTGACTATCAGCCCTTGGGAGACACCGTGTTGGTGCTGGCGTGGCGCAAGGGCGTCTCTGTCGCCGCACCCTCCGACCTCGCCAAGAGAGAGATAAAATCCGTCTGCTTTCCCGACCCTAAGGCGGCAATTTACGGACGCGCCGCCAAGAGCTTCCTACAATCATCGGGGCTGGAAAGCAAAATAGCCGCCAAGCTCTCGCAAGTTTCCACCGTTCCTCAGGTATTTTCCTACCTTGCGGCTCAGGAGATGGATGCAGGCTTTGTCAACAGAGTTGTTGTGCGCGCCGGCAGGGACAAAATCGGCGGCTTTTTGGAGATAAAAGATGGCTACCCGCCCATCAAAATGGTTGCCGCCACGGTGGAGGGTGACTTGCGCAAAGCGGAAGTGCAAGGCTTTCTCAACTTCCTCAAAACAGCCGCAGCCAAAGAAATTCTCGAAAAACACGGAGTTTGGTAGGAGGAGAGGGTAATAACTCTCTTTGCGAATCCTTCACTGCTCTTTTCCGTTATCCTGACGCTGAAAACCTGTGCGGCGTCGCTCTTGCTATTTCTGCTTCTTGGTGTTCCCCTGTCTCTTTGGATAAGCAGAAGCGACTCTGCCGCCTGCCGTGCGCTATCATTTTTTGTCACCTTGCCGCTGGTTTTTCCGCCGATAGCGTTGGGCTATATTTTACTGACTCTCTTGGGTAAAAACGGTCCTGTCGGAATCTTCTTAGAAAACTGTTTTGGAATCAGAGTTATCTTCTCGGAAATAGGCGTCCTGCTGGCGGCCTTTACAGCGGGGCTTCCTTTATTGGTGCGTCCGCTGTCCGCCGCTCTCAAAAACAGAAACATCATCATGCTGGAGGAGGCGGCGCGCGTCAACGGGTGCGGGGGGCTCTCTTCCTTCTTCTTCGTCACCCTGCCGCTGGTGCGCAACAGCTTGGCATCGGGGCTTTTATTGGGACTGGCTAGGGCATCCGGCGAAGTAGGCATTACAATGATGCTGGGCGGCAACATCTCCGGCAGGACAAACACGCTCTCATTGGAAATATTCAACTCCGTCTCGCGCGGAGACTTTGAGACGGCCTCGTCTCTCTGTTTCTTACTGGCCGTTTTCGGCTTAATCCTCTACATCATGCTGGAAAAACTCCAGCGGAAGGGAGTTTCATAATGTTCTATATTCCCGATTCATACCTTTCTTCTTTGATACAGGAAGATTTGCAGTTCATGGATCTCACCGTCATGGCACTGGGAATTGAAAACGTACCGGCAAAACTTAGCTGCTTTCCCAAAACAGACTGTACTTTGGCGGGAGTGGAAGAGGCGGCGAGAGTGCTGCGGCTGGCGGGAGCGGAAGCAAATGTTCTCCTCAAAAGCGGCACTGACGCCGCGGGCGGTTCTGTCTGTCTGCAAGCCGAAGGTAGTGCCGGCGCAATCCACGGTGTCTATAAATTGGCGCAAAATATCATGGAATATTCCTCCGCTATCGCCACCAGAACAAAAGCTTTGGTGACAAGTGCGCAAGCGGCCAATCCCAACAC
The DNA here is from genome assembly GCA_964522805.1 of uncultured Synergistaceae bacterium. Classification (GTDB taxonomy): domain Bacteria; phylum Synergistota; class Synergistia; order Synergistales; family Synergistaceae; genus CAZBYL01. The sequence continues at coordinate 21,191 of CAZFWP010000013.1, forward strand.
CCGTGTGGCAGTCACCAGAAAAAACTTCCCCGGCACCAAAGCCCTCTCCCTCAAAGCCGCCTTGGCAGGAGGGGCGGGAATTCACAGATTGGGGCTTTCAGATTCTATTTTGGTCTTTGACCAACATCGGGTAATGACGGACGATTTTTTAACCCAAATTGCGCAGATGAAAAAGGATTTTCCCGAAAAACAGATTGCCGCGGAGGCTGAAAATGCTGCCGAAGGGCTAGCCTACATTGCCGCCGGGGTGGATTCTTTACAGTGCGAGAGATTCTCCCCCGCGGAGCTTGCGCAGTTTGTCAAAGAGGCCAAGGGGATCAATCCCCAAGTGACGGTACTAGCGGCAGGCGGCATAAACAGCGACAATGCCGCAGCCTACGCCGCCGCCGGTGCAGATGTCCTCGTCACCTCCTGGGTTTACTTCGGCAAGCCGCAGGATATAAAAATGAGCTTCTCCCGCGGCTGATAATGCTCTCTCTTATAAAAGATAATATTTTAAAAATTACCGAAAAAAGATACAATGCTTTACCAAATAAGAGCTTTATGTTGTAAAATATCCGGCAAACGTCAAGGCACGTTAATACTTATCGGATTGCGTGGGGAGTCAAATGAAATACCTAATAATTGGCGGCGGCGGTATCGGCGGGAGTTTGGCGGCCGCCATGGCGGAGAATGGGCTGGATATAACGGTTATCGCCCGCGGCGCGCACCTTCAAGCCATTAAAGAACATGGGCTTAAGATGGAGACAACAGTACGCGGAAACTATACTGTCGCTCCGATAAGGGGCTGCACAGCAGAAGAATATAACGACAAAGCAGATGTAATCTTCCTCTGCGTCAAAGGATATTCTGTGGCTGAGGTGCTGCCGCTGATAAAAAGAGCGGCTCACAGCGGCACAGTGGTCATTCCGTTGCTGAACATCTACGGACTTGGAGGGCATCTTCAGGAAGAACTTCCGCATCTGCTGGTGACGGACGGCTGTATCTATATCTCCGCAGAGATCAGGGAGGCGGGGATAATTAGACAAAGCGGCGCCATCTTCCGTGTTGTCTTTGGCGTCAGAGAGGCGCAGGATTATCGTCCTTTGTTGGCGGAAATAGAGTCAGACCTCAAAAACTGCGGCATTGAGACGATACTCTCATGCGACATAAAAAGAGACGCCTTCCGCAAATACACCTATGTCTCAGCGATGGCTGCATGCGGTCAATACTATGACATTAACGCGGCGGCGATGCAAAAAGAGGGCAAAGAACGGCAAACCTTCATTGCATTGGTACAGGAGCTGGGGGTTATAGCGCAAGCGATGGGCATAGATTTCGGCATTGACATTGTTGAAAACAATTTAAAAATTTTAGACAGCTTAGCACCGACAGCCTCCACCTCGATGCAGAGGGATCTCAAGCAGGGGAGCCGCTCCGAAATAGACGGGCTGATATTTGAAGTTTTGCGCATGGCGGAAAAAGAGCATGTTTCCGTACCCAATTACGTCAAAATAGCCGCAGCTCTGGAAAAGTTCAGAACTGCTTCATAAAACAGACAGAGCCCGCTCCTACTTTAGGAGCGGGCTCTTTTTTAAACATTTAAAGATATCAGCTGCGTGTTACTTGACAAAACTCTTGACTATTTCCACCAATACCGCGGAGATTTTTTCCATTGACTGAACCGGCACATACTCATAGCGCCCATGAAAATTATGCCCGCCTGTGCAAATGTTTGGGCATGGAACTCCCATAAAAGAAAGCTGCGCCCCGTCCGTGCCGCCTCTCATCGGCACGTAAAAAGGTGTAACACCCACGGACTTCATCGCTGATTCTATTGCCTCAACAATTTCAAAATGGGGCAAAATCATCTCGCTCATGTTGCCGTACGTATCGGTGATTTCCACCTCCACAGTTCCCGCTCCGTAGAATTTATTCAGATATGATGCCGTCTCTTCGATTCTTTCCTTGCGCAGAGCAAAACAAGAATTTTTTCTAAATTAAAAAGCATCCGCACCGTTTCGGCGGCGCGGATGCTTTTAATCTTTAAGCTTATTTTGTGTTCCGGTTTTATGCAAATCCAATCATCATAGCGATAGCAACCAACACCATCTGCGTTAAGACCAAGAGCAGGAAGAGCGGTACAATCCATTTCCACCATTTGTCTATAGTAATTCCTGCTACAGCGCACAAAATCGGCGCAAATGCCGTTGGCCAAACAATGTTTGACAGCCCGTCTCCGAACTGGAAGCAGAGAACAGCGATTTGACGTGAGATTCCCAGCAGGTCTGAAAGGGGGGCCATTATCGGCATACTGACGACAGCCTGACCTGAGCCGGAGGGAATGAGGAAATTAAGCAGCGTTTGCACTACGAGCATACATTCCGCAGCAATCCAGCTGGGCATAAATGAAAGCGGCATTGCCATGTAATAGACAACTGTGTCAATGATGCTGCCGCTCCGGAGGACAACGAGAATGGCGCGCGCCAATCCGATCATCATTGCCGCCATTGCCATCTCGGCGAAGCTCTTTGCTACTTTTTCGGCGATATTATTGGGGCTCCAGCCCATGATTGCGGCGCTGATTACGCCCATAAGCATAAATATGGCGCAAAGCTCTTCAAAATACCAGCCAAATACCTTTGTTCCGTAGACAATTGCCGCAATTCCCGACGCCAGCGTAACCAGCACTAGAATCTCACGAATACCGAACCTGCAATTCTCAAGATCAGCATCAGCCTGAACGGCTCCGCTCATCTCTGTGCCGTATAGCAAGCTTTTTGTTGGATCTTCCTGTATTTTTATTGCATATCTCATGGTGTAAAGTGAGGCTACGACAATCATGGAAAGATGGCAGAAGATGCGAAAACCAGCTCCAGACATGGTAGGAACTTCTGCGATGCTCTGAGCCATGCCGACTGTGAAGGGGTTCATGACTGCTCCTGAATAGCCGATTCCAATACCCAAGGCCACTATCGCCAGTCCGACGATAGCGTCATACCCCATAGCTATGGTGATGCCGACAAATATGGGGATGAAAGGAAGGGCTTCTTCAAAAACGCCGATAGTGGACGATGCCGCGCCAAGTATGGTTATAAAAGTAGGAATGATAATGGCGCGCGATTTTCCTTTGAAGATGCGCAGCAGCCCTGATACCAGTCCATTAAAAGCTCCGGTTGAAATAATAAGACCGATGGCGGCATAGGATATCATGACAAAGAAGATGACGCTTCCAGCATCCATCATGCCGCCATAGATGGATTTCAGCATTTTAAAACCGCTTACCGGGGTTGCGGGGATTGGGTGATACGTGCCCGCGACGACGACAGAACGCCCAGCCTCATTGGTGACGCGGTTAAACTCTCCTGCCGGCAGTATCCAAGTGGCTAATGTGCAGACGATAATTATCATTAGCAGCAAGACATAAATATGAGGCATGGCAAATCTCTTTTTTGTGCAAAGTTCTCCCTGTGCAGTTGATTGACTCATTTCGTTACCCCCTATAAGTATATGGCGCTTATTTCTGTGCGGCATTGCTGTTGCTTTTGCGTACATGGCTTTTGCATCAAACAGAGGAATTGCTCTCTCCTCTTATTTTTGGGGAAAAGATGTTGATATGCAGTCAGCCTTGCTCTCTGCATATCGTTTGTGCTGCTTTTTTGATAATTTCCGCAAAGTATTTTTGCCAAAGCGGGCAAAATGGATGGCAATCTGATCCCCCTTAGATTACATGGCGGATAAGGGCGATATTATTTTCATCGGGAATTAATTTTTCATGCGGCAGTCATACTTTCGTCTCTTATGCAGAAGTACCGCTTAAGGCTGCTGCCAACACAACTTGATTATAATTTCGTACCGTCAAAATATTATCAAAAGGTGATGTTTGTTTGCGAAGGGGGCTGGCTCTATTTCCGTAATTGAACAGAAAAAAGATAGCTTTTAACTCAGAGTATTTCTATAATTTTTTCAAAGCGGCAAGGTGCTTTTTGCTTGGCTCTTGCCGCTTCTTTTGCGGTGGGAGAGACTCGTTAAGTCAGTGCGTGTTCTTTTTAAATCCCAACAGTTTTTCCAAAGCTTCGTCGGCGGTGCGGAAACTCCACTGCGCTTCGGGGAGCAGGCCGCCAATGGCGGCAAAACGGCCTTTGCCGAAGGCCTGCATCGCCTTCATGTCGGCGGCGGTGTCGCCAAAAAACAGCGGAGAATGGACGTTAAGGCGGCGGCAGAGGATTTCCAAACCTTCGGGAGATGGTTTGGCAATGCCGGTGTCTAGGTGAATGATGTGCTCTATGGGGAAGTCCTCCCAGCCGAGGCTGACTTTGGCAAGGCTCCACTCTCTCAGGTCACGTCCGGTGTAGATGCCCACAGGCAGAGGCAGCTCTTTCCAGTGCGAGGTCAGCATCGGTACTTCCAGAAGGTGCAGCCCCGCTCTTTGCTCCGTGCCGCCGTAAAGGCCGTAGCAGTATTTTCGCACGGCATCTCGCGGTACCGTGTTGCCGTAGCGGCTTTGGCACCATTCCTCAACGCTGCCGCTGTATGTTTGCAGCTCACTCACAAGTTCGGCTTCACTGGGAAAGGCCAAGGAAAGTTTTTTTATCCCTTTGCCGGCTGCCATGGAGAGCAGCACCCAGGCAATATCATAGTCGTCGTTAAAGGCTCCGTGCCTTTTGAGTATTCTCTCATGCTCCGCAGTGTAGCCGCCGCTGTCGGCGCAGCCGCCGCACATGCTTTCCCAGCACTCGTTTATCGCCGTGCGTATCACTTCGGGAAAGGAGTTCTCCACATTGAGCAGAACGCCGTCGATGTCAAAGATCAGCGCGTCGGGGGTGAAATTGTTAAGCATTTTTTATTCCTCCAAGGTTTTTTTCGCCGTCAGGCAGGCTTGCCGATAAATATGGCGCGGTGACGGAGCTGTTTGAGGCTAATATCTCTTGCGGGCGGCCGCAGAAGAGTAATTCACCGCCGAACTCTCCGCCGCCTGGTCCAAGCTCGATGAGCCAGTCCGCCTCTTTCATCACTTCCAGGCTGTGCTCAACCAAAAAAAGGCTGTTGCCGTCATCGGTCATTTCGTT
>CAZFWP010000014.1:0-20140 GCA_964522805.1 uncultured Synergistaceae bacterium
GTTATTACCATGCCTTCAGCAGCTAGCGCAGAACTTTTCTCACTGTCCATACCACAGACGCGCGGGAATGAATAACATCCCCGCATTGTGCTTAGGCGGGAATTGGTCTTGCTCTATCGTGTTTTGCTTAACGCTTTTTTCTGCGCAGCAGGGCGAAGGGTGCAAGCGATCCTTTTTTTATGTAATGAAGGCAAGCGGGAAGGTGTGTCTGGTGAAGCCTGCTGATTTGTGAGAGCCTCTCGGTAGTGGCAAAATGGGATAATTTAACAAAAAGGGGCAGAAGAACTTACTTTCAATAAATATAAAATGTGCGGATATCGGCGAATATCGTGTGATTTTCGTGTTACGTACAAAGAAAGCGGCAAATGCCGGATTGCACCCTCTTACATTAATAAATATATCTTTTACGCCGGCTATATGCGCCGCTTGCGTACAGTTAGGCTGTCTTTGTCTGATGAATAAATTAAGTTCGCTTTACGCAAATAGAGAATCGCCCGAAATCATAATTTTCTGCTCTATGTTTATAACAAGAGGTCTGCACTCCTGTTATTTATTGAAGGCTTGCTATTTAACCAGCGTTTCCTTTAATATCTATATTACGTTTTGATTTGCATATAATTTCTATGCGGTATCCTGCCGTTTTTTAGGAGGTTGAATAATGCTTTATGATTCTTTAGAAAATATGATAGTGAATATCCCGTCCGTAATGCCGCTGATGGGAGAGCTTGTGCCTTTTTTGCGGGCGGCGCGCGAATATTCTTTTGCAGAGCTGAAAACCATGAATTTCGCACCGCTGGATTTGCGCTTTGGCGAGTATGAGACTAAGCGTGAAAGCGAGGTTCCTTTTGAAGCGCACAGGAAACTTTGGGATTTGCAAATCGTTCTTTCGGGACGCGAATATATCGGTTACGCACCGCTTGCCTCTTTGAAGGAGACTGCTGCCTATGACGCAAAGAAGGATATCGCCTTTTACTCCGGCAGCGGGCAGAATTTGCTGCTGGAAAGAGGCATGGCGATGCTTTTGGCTCCTTGGGACGGGCACAGGCCGGGAGTTTCCGTTACAGAGGTGCCTTCTTATATCCAAAAAATAGTCGTAAAGCTGGAAAGCCGCTAATAATCTGCACCGCTTGCGTCATATGTTCGGAGAATAGGCTCTGCAAGCGGTGAAAAAACGAAGCACGATTTAGGCAAATTACAGATTGGCAAAAATCGCTTGTCGCTCGGGATCATAGATTTCTGCTCTAGGCATAATCAGCGGACGGCACGTTGGTTATTATTGAAGGTTAAAAAAGGGGCTGACGGCCGGATGGTGAAGTTTAACAAAGATGAACTGCTGGGTGCTTTGATGGTTGTAGGCGCAGGCATGTGCTGGGGAACTACGGGCACGACTCAGGCACTGACGCCGCCCGGGGCTTCTTCCCTGACAATCGGAGCCGCGCGTCTGGTGGCGGCGGGGATTTTGTTGGCTTTAATCAACCTTATCCGCTGCCGTGGAGCTGCCTTTTCCCGCAAAGGACTTAATCGCGGCGTTTTTATCGCTGCCGCGGCGATTGTGCTTTACCAATTTTCTTTCTTTTCCGGAGTCCGCCTCACCGGCGTCGCTATTGGGACGATGATCGCCATCGGCTCTTCTCCGGCGATGGCCGGAATTATGGGGGCGTTGGTTTTTGGCGAGAGGCTTTCCAAACGCTGGTTTTGCGCCACCTTTTTGGCGGTGGCTGGCTGTTCGCTGCTGGCCCTGACAGGCAACGCCGATGCCTCGGTGAAGGTCAGCGTTCTCGGTGTTTTTTTGTCTTTAGGGGCGGGGCTGGCATATGCCCTTGAAGGGCTGGGACTGCGGCTTGCCGGGTCGGGCGGACAGAGCGATACGATTACGCTGGTTTCGGTTATCGGCGCGCTTTTGGCTCTGCCTGTCTTAATCTTCGGCGACTGCTCTTGGATAGCGGTGCCGCGCGGAGCTTTGGCGGTGCTGACTTTGGCGGTTATTTCCACCATTGTTCCCTTTTTCCTCTTCACAGCCGGATTACACCGTGTGACGATGGGCAAGGCCTACACCCTTTCGCTCTCTGAACCGATGACGGCTTGGCTTCTTTCCACGGTCATTTTGGGGGAGAGAATCTCTTTTACCGGCATGGTGGGGATTACTGTCCTCTTTGCCGGAATTGTGCTGCTTGCCTGCGAAAGTAAGAAGGATTAGCATCACGCCCCGCACCGGCGGCGGTGCTTTTGCAAGTTAGCCGCCGAATGTTTTCTACAATAGCTATAAGCTGAGAGCCAAACTGCGGTTGTCCGTTTTGTGCGGCACGTGATTTCGGTATTTTTACTTGCAATAAAAACCGCACCGCCTAAGAACTGTGGTTTCTTTCAGGCGGCGCGGTTTTTTGTCTTCCTTGCCTCTTTTTAGCAATACTCGGCACTAACAGGGGAATGCAATCGCATACTTGCTTCTTATCTGCCGTCTGCCTGCCGGCGAAGGAAGTCACTGCGGTGCTTTTGCCGCTTGTCCATTAATTTTAAATATTTGCCTTGACTCTTGAAGGCTGGCAAGCCAAAGCCTTTGTCAGTGCCGCCATGACGCGGCTGTTCTCTATGGCTGTGCCGATAGAAAGACGAGTGTATCTTTGTGCGGCGAATTCAATTTTTCTGGCGGTGATGCCGGCGGCAGAGAGAAGCTCAAATATTGGCAGGCGATGTTCCGGCAGGAGAAAGAAGTTCGCCTCAGTGGGGAAGAAGTCTATTTCCTGCTTTTTAAAGAACGCCTCTAAGCGGCGGCGTTCTTTTGTAAAAACCCTTTTGCTGTTTTCATAATAGGAGCTGTCGTCAAGCGCAGCGGCTGCCGCAGCTGCGGCTATTTCCGTCACGCAATAGGGCTCGCGCACTTTGTAAAGCTGGGCGGTAAGCTCTTTGTCTGCCGCAAGCCAGCCGATCCGCAGTCCCGCAAGGCCGTGGATTTTGGAAAAAGTGCGGCAGACGAGAAGATTGCGGTACCGATTCAGCAGGTTGAGAGCGCTTTCTTCATCGCGGTCGGAGAATTCGATATAGGCTTCGTCAAGCAAAACAAGCACGTGCTGCGGCACGGTGTCCAGCAGCCGCATAATATCGGCGCGTTTTGCCATGGAGCCTGTGGGATTGTTGGGGTTACAGAAGCATATGAGCTTTGTTTCGGGCGTCACGGCGGAGATAAAGCTGTCAACGTCAAGTGCCAAATCGCCCGTCATGGGAACGGAAATCGGCTCAGCTCCCATAATGCGGGCGGTGCTTTCGTAGACGGAGAAGGTCAGTGCCCCGTGCAGTACCGTGTCGCCGCGGCTGAGAAAGGCCCGTCCTATCATGGTAAAAATCCCGTCCAGTCCGTTGCCTGTCACTATCTGCTCCGCCGCCGGTCCATAGCGTTCCGCCAAGCGGCAGCGCAGCTCATAAGAGGAACTTTCCGGATATCTGTTGATGTTTCCTGCCGCCTTTATGATCGCCTCCCGCACCTTGGCTGACGGAGGTAAATCGTTCTCATTGGCACAGAGTCTTACTCCCGCAGGCGCGCTCCCCGCATCATACGGCTGCAGCGTGCGTATTTCGGGGCGGGCCGCTGTGACGGCAAAATCTTTTATCTGCGAATCGCGTTCATTCATACAAAGTTCCTCCCATTTCCAGTCTGAATAACTCTATGCCTATTCTTGCCTTGGCGTCTTACCGCCGATGGGGCAAAAAAGTTTATCGGCACATTTGCTAAAGATTAATTCACGTGCTATTATATGACCCACGTGAAAAACTAACAAGCTATCAATTCATCTAGTTAAAGCATTAGATAAAAATTAATCAACGAATGGGGACGGTTTTATGAATAGGGCAGCGAAGGGATGCAGTAATTTTGGCGGTGCGGCTGCGGCACGTCTGGAGTATTGCCGCAACAGCACGATGGAGCTGTTTGGCCGTTATGGCTATCAGCCCTTCAGCCCTGCTGAGTTTCAGCTTGCGGAAGATGTGTGGCAGAATCTTTCTCCCGCTTGCGCGAATCGGCTGATCCCTTTTATGTCTCCATACGGCGAGCCCTGTGTGCTGAGGGGAGATCTGACCCTCTCCGCCGCCGCCTATCTTGCCAGCCATTTTGAAAGCGATGAGCGTCCCTTGCGTCTTTCCTACGCTGAGCGGGTTTTTTCCGTGCCGCTGCCGCCAAAGACAAATCTGGAAGAAAACCAAGTGGGTATCGAACTTATCGGCTGGGAGGACGCCGGTGCGGACGCCGAAGTTGTCTCGCTGCTATTCCGTGCTCTTGATAGGCTCTCGATAGAAAAATCCGCTGTTGTCCTAGGAGACGCCTCTGTGACGGCGCATCTGTTCGGCGGCATGGGGCGCAGCGGTGCTTTGCTGGTGTCTGCGCTGCAAAAAGGCTCTTATACCGAGTATCTGCATATTCTTGACAAAACATCGCCGCCGCAGGAGCAGGAAGCACTGCTGCGCGCTCTGCCCTATCTGCGCGGAGACGCCGCAGTTATTGATGAGGCATCTGCCATGTGCGTATCGCCCCAAATATTTCAGCCGCTGAAAAATCTCTGTTCTGTGCTGAACGGGCTGGGGTACTCGGAGCGGGTGAAGGTTGATCTCTCATTTGTCAGAGATTTAGGCTACTACAGTGGCCCGATATTCAACGCCTACTGCGGCAAAACAAACGCTTTATTGGGCGGCGGCGGACGCTACGACGGGCTCTTGGGGCAGCTGGGGATAGACGGTCAGGCAGCTGGCTTTGCTCTTAATATTAAGGAGCTGGCGGAGCGCTGCACGGAGAACTGTTCGCAAAAGCGGGTGATGGTGCGCTGCGGAGCTAATGCCGCCGCTGCGCTGCGCTATGCGGACGCCCTCTGCCGCAAAGGCGTTACCTTTGAACTTAGCTGGAATAAGGACAAGAGTGAGTCGGCGCGTTTGGCTGCCCTCAGAGGTTGCTGCTGGCTGGTTGACTATGAAACCAAGAGCGCGGTGAAACTGGCGTCGCAAAAGACCTTCCCTCTTGCGGTTTTTGAAAGCGAGGCGTGCTGATGCTGACCTTCGCTTTGCCCACGGGGCGCACTCTTTCGGACTGTATTGATATCTTGGCGGGCGCGGGAATGCCTGCGGAAAAACTGAAAAATCCCGGGCGCAGCTTAGTAATAGAGGAAGGACAGATTCGTTATCTGCTCTCCAAACCGGCAGATGTGCCGATGATGGTTCATTACGGCGCAGCTGATATGGGGCTTGCGGGAAGCGACGTCATCTGCGAATCCGGTATACAGATATCGGAGCTGCTCGACACAGGACGGGGACGCTGCACAATGGCGGTAGCAGGCCCTGCTGAGACAGCGGAAAAGTTTAAGGGGCATGTGTCAGGGCTGATGGGGCTTAAAGTGGCGACAAAGTACCCCAATATCGCGGAACAAACTTTCGCCGCCTGGGGCGTCCATATCAAGCTGATGAAGCTGAACGGCTCTGTGGAGCTTGCTCCGGCGCTGGGGCTCAGCGACTGCATCTTTGACATTGTGCAGACGGGAAGCACCCTGCGCGCCAACGGTTTAATTGTTATCAAAGAGACGGCTTCCGTCTCCCTGCGTCTGATAGCGGGCACAGGAGCAATGAGACTTAAATGGAACACTATGTTCGCCGTTACAGAAGCGGTGAAAAATTTTATAAAAGTTGGTGTGAAAGATGAAAAGTGAAATCATGCGTGAGACCAAAGAGACCTCTGTCAGCTTATTGCTGGAATATCCCGGAAGGGGAAGCGAAATCAGCTGCGGCTGCGGCTTTCTCAGCCACATGCTGACATTGCTCTGCCACAGGGCAGGGCTGGGGCTGACGCTTAAGGCTAGCGGCGATACCGATGTGGACTACCACCATTTGACGGAGGACGTAGCCATTGCTTTGGGACAGGCACTGCGGGAAATTTTTCGCGGCGGCGGCAATATCGCCCGCTACGGCTGGTGTCTGCTGCCGATGGACGGCTCCTTGGCGCGCGTGGCCCTTGATATCAGCGGACGGGGCGGGCTCTACTTCAAAGACGATTTTCCCGCGCAAAAGTGCGGCGATTTTGATATGGAACTGGTAGGGGAATTTTTCCGCGCACTGGCGCGCGAGGCTGGGATTACTCTGCACCTGTCTCTTTTGGAAGCGGATAACTCTCACCATGCGGCTGAGGCGCTGTTTAAAGGCGTGGGGCTATCGCTGAAAATGGCTCTGGCTCCTGCCTTAGAGGAAGCAAGTACAAAGGGGGTATGGCTATGATCATCTTTCCGGCGATAGATCTCTACGGAGGGCGTGTAGTCAGGCTCACAGAGGGGGATTTCTGTAAGCGTTCGGAATATGAAGTGTCCCCCATTGAGGCGGCAAAAAAATTTCTTGATGCCGGCTGCACTCATCTGCACATTGTAGATCTGGAGGGTGCGAAGCTGGGGCGTCCGTGTCACCTGAACGTGCTGCGGGAGCTTGCCGAGTTGGGAATGTTCATCGAGTACGGCGGCGGCTTGCGCACTCTCGGCTATGTTAGAGAGGCTGCGGAAGCAGGGGCGCAGCGGCTGATGGTTGGCAGCCTGATTTTTAAAGACCCGGAAATGCCGCACATTATCTGCCGTGAATTTGGCGCGGCGGCTATGGCGGCAATCGATGTCCGAGCGGGGCGGGTTGTCCACTCCGGCTGGCTCGAGGGTACGGATTTGGCAGCGGAAGATGCGGTAAAGTCCTTGCATTGTGTCGGTTTTTCCACCTTTTTGGTTACCGATACGGAGCGGGACGGACAGATGCGCGGTATTCGCACGGAAATTTACCGTCCTCTGGTCAAAGATGGTATCAAAATTGTGGCAGCCGGCGGCGTCACCGGAGAAAAAGACATCAGAGCCCTGGCGGAGCTTGGTATCAGCGGGGCCGTCGTGGGTAAAAGCCTTTATGAGGGCGGGATAAATATCAAAGCGGCTTTGGCTGCCGCAGGCTCAGGAGCGTAACAAGACGATGATTAATACTGACCTTATTAAGTTTGACGCAGCGGGTCTGGTGCCGGTTGTGGTTCAAGATGCAAAAAGCGCCGAAGTGCTGATGGTGGCATGGGCGAACGCCGAAGCTCTAAAGCTGACGGCGGAAATAGGTGAGCTGGTGCTTTGGAGCCGCTCGCGCCGCGAAATATGGCACAAAGGCGCTGTCAGCGGCAACAAAATGAAAGTAGCGGAGCTGCGGATTGACTGTGACGGCGATACCGTTTTGGCTGTCGTCCGCCCCTTGGGTCCTGCCTGCCACACGGGAGAGCGGAGCTGCTTTTACCGTACGCTCTTTGGCAAAGAAAACTCTCTTTCCGGCGGTTTCCTCGAGGAGCTTTGGCGATATCTCAATCAGCGGAAAAACGACAGCCCGCAAGAGAGCTACACCGCCCGCCTGCTAAGCCAGGGCGCACCGCGCGTGGCGCAGAAAGTGGGCGAAGAGGGTGTGGAGACGGCATTGGCTGCGGCTCTTGGGGACAAAGAGGGCTTTCGCTATGAAGCCGCGGACTTACTCTACCATCTTCTGGTGGCCTGCATAGCTGTTGGAGTGGAGCCTGCGGAAATATTAGCGGAGCTGAAAAGCCGCCACCACCAAAAAAGCGAAACGGCTGAATAGTCAGAGCGTATAAAATTTTAAGATTACGACCCCGCGCATCAAGCATACGTTAAAACTTCATACTTGGGTGCGAATGAAAGAGAACCGCGGTACTGTAGCGAATATAAAAATAATCGGAGGAATAATATATGAATACTAAAAAAATAATCCCCTGCCTTGATATGAAAGAGGGGCGTGTCGTAAAAGGAATCAAATTTGCCAACCTGCGTGATGCGGGCGACCCGGTGGAGTGTGCCAAAGCCTACCAAGCGGCAGGAGCGGACGAAATAGCTTTCCTTGATATCAGCGCCACTACCGATGCGCGCAAAACGGCGGCGGCAGTGGTTGCGCGCGTTGCCAAAGCGGTGACAGTGCCCCTTATTGTCGGCGGCGGTATGAGGTCTGTTGAGGATATCCGTGACGTTCTCGACGCCGGAGCGGTAAAAGTTTCTCTTAACACCGCGGCGGTGCGAAACCCCCAACTTGTGAAGTCGGCGTCAGATATCTTTGGTAAGGAGCGGATAATTGTCGCCATCGATGCCAAACGCAAGGGCGACGGCTACTGGCAGGTCTGTACTGAAGGCGGCATGAAAGCGGAACGCCTCGATGTCGTTGGCTGGGCGGCTTTGGCTCAGCGGCTGGGAGCGGGAGAAATTTTGCTCACCAGCATTGATATGGACGGAACCAAGGGCGGCTATGACATTGAACTGACGGAGGCGGTCTCGTCCAGAATAGATATCCCCGTAACCGCTTCGGGCGGTGCAGGCTGTAAGGAGGATTTTTACAAAGCTCTGACAGCCGGCGGTGCTGCCGCTGCTCTGGCTGCCTCGCTCTTCCACTTTAAAGAGGTGGAAATAGCGGAGCTGAAAAAATATCTTGCGGACAAAGGCGTTGCTGTCTGCCTATAAGGGCGGTGCGCCAAGAATTTATCGCTTTTGCGCCGCCAGCTTTTAAAAAGGTGAGGATTGGGATATTGGCGGCGAAGGGGAAAATTCCTCTTCGCCCTCTGTTTTGAGCTTTCAAGAATACAGTAAGAAAACAAGAGCAGGTGCAAATAGCCCTGCTCTTGTTTTTTGAATATCTGCGAATTACCCGGCATAAAAAGCAGTTTCTGCGCTGTGAGACTGATTTTCTTCGCAGCTGTCCGCCGTCGGTTATCTGCGCCGCCCGCTGTGCCCTATGGTGCTTGAGGAGATTTTGCCATTAAAGATAAGCGGGGGCAGTGTTTTTTAACGGCCTTTGCGGATGGCGGCGGCTTTGGCGTGGGCGCTTAATCCTTCATATGCGGCCATGGTTTCGGCAATTGGAGCCAAAAGCGCCGCGCCTTCCGCCGTCACTCTCTGAAAGGTACAAACCTTGAGAAAGGTCATTACAGAGAGACCGCCGCTGTAGCGCGCCGCCTTCATTGTCGGCAGGGTGTGGTTAGTGCCGGCGGCGTAGTCGCCGAATACCTCAGCAGCACCTTCTCCGATAAAGAGCGAGCCGAAGTTGCGCAGCAGCGGCAAAATCGCCTCAGGGTCGGCGACATTTACTTCCAAATGTTCGGGAGCCAGGCTGTCGGCTCTCATTGCCGCCTCCTTTAGTGAGTCGGCGATGAGCACCATGCCGTTCTGCCGCCAAGAGAGGGAAGCAGTCTCTGCGGTATCAAGCTCCTTCAACTGTTTATCAATTTCGCGGCAGACGCTCTCCGCCAAAGAGGGCGAGTCGGTTATCAAAATGGCGGCGGCATCGCCGTCATGCTCTGACTGAGCCAGCATATCCGCTGCCACAATATCGGCGCGGGCGTTTTTATCGGCGATAACCAATACTTCGCTGGGGCCTGCGAGAAAATCTATCCCCACCTGCCCGTATACTTGCCTTTTGGCCTCGGTGACATACTTATTCCCCGGCCCGACAATCATCGAAACCGGTGCGATGCTCTCCGTTCCATAGGCGAAAGCGGCGATTGCCTGAGCGCCGCCTGCGGCGTAGACCTCGTCGGCTCCTGCTATCTTCAAAGCCGCCAAAGTAGCGGGATGCGGCATCGTGCTGCCTGCCATCGGCGGCACGGCGGCGCAGACGCGAGCTACGCCCGCGCATTTAGCCGGAATCACCAACATCAAAGCCGTGGAAAAAAGCGGGTGGCTGCCGCCGGGAATATAGCAGCAGCATGAATCTACGGGGATAATCTTCTGCCCGAGAAATACTCCGTCCATAGTCTCTGTCTCTTCGATTGAATGTAAACTTTGCTGCTGCATAAGGGCGAATTTTTTTATATTTGCCGCCGCTGCCTCCATCGCGCCGCGCAAAGCTGCGGGGAGGTTCTCATAGGCCTTTGTAAGCTCCTCCTGCGGTACGAGGAAGGTGCTTCCCGCTGCGCCGCCGAATTTTTGATTATAGTCGGAGACGGCGCTGTCTTTGTGCTGTCTCACATTTAAAATAATTTCCGCAACTGTCTCCGTCAGCTTTCTGTCGTCAGCCGCAGTGCGCGGCTCTCTTGCCTTAAATACTCTCATCAAGTCACCTCATATTATGCTGTCATTTCATCTAGCTAAAATAGCATTAGAATATCAAGCTGTCAATTTGAGAAGAGCGGGAAAGCCCAAGCGCATCGCTAAATACGCGCGAATAAAGTGATGCGTTTGCTGTTCGCCCTTGTCTTTGTCGTATCGGGGACGAAGGTTTGGCAGCATATGAGCCTGCAAATTCAGAGTTTTACCCTTTCGGCGCAGGGTAAAAAAAGACGCCCCCGAAGGGGCGTCTTTATCTGTGTCCTGCTATTTAAGCAAGCTCTTTTAGCATATCCACGGCGAACTGGGCAGCTACCGCCGCGCCGCGGTGAAGAATATCTTCATCCACTGTATAGCACTCGTGGTGGTTGGATTTTTCCGAGCCCGGCACTTCTTTGCTGCGTCCTCCGAGGAAGGCGTAGACGGAGGGAGCTTTTTCCATCAGATAGGCGAAATCCTCCGAGCCGGTGAGTTTTTCCATTGAGCCGAGGAAGTCTTTACCGTAGAGTTTTTCCGCCGAATTGCGGGCAACATTAACAACAGCCGCATTACTGTTGATAACTGCACCGGTGAGATAGCTGTACTCAAGCTCTGCCTCGCAGCCGTAGCCGCGGCAGACATCTGAGGCCGTCTGTCTGATAAGCTCCTCTATTTCAAAACGGAACTTGGGGTCGAAGGTGCGCACTGTGCCGTCCATCGCCACTTTGTCGGCGATAATGTTAAACCTCTGCCCGCCTTCAAAGGTGCCGAGAGTGAGCACAAGGGCGTTCAAAGGGTTATTGCGGCGGCTGACAATCGTTTGCAGGGCCATAATCACTGCGGAGGCGGCGACAATGGCGTCGTGCCCCAGGTGGGGCGCGGAACCGTGGCTTGCCTCCCCGCGGACCGTCAGGGTAAAAATATCCGCTGAAGCCATACGCTCACCGTGATCAATGCTTATTTTGCCCGAGTCCAGCTGTCCCCATACGTGCGTGCCAAAAGCGGCGCTCACACCGTCCATCACACCGCGTTCCACCGCCGCTTTTGCTCCTTGAGCCAGCTCTTCCGAGGGTTGGAAGAAGAACTTCACCTTGCCGTGGAGGTCCTCTTTCATATCGCAGAGAATTTTAGCGGCTCCGAGCAGCATGGCGATGTGGCTGTCATGGCCGCAGGCGTGCATCTTCCCTTCATTTTGCGAAGCGAAGGGCAGCCCGCTCTTCTCAGAGACAGGCAGAGCGTCGATGTCGGCGCGCAGCAGCACGGTAGCCCCCGGATGCGCTCCTTCCAAAACCGCGCAGCAACCGTAGATGCCGTCAAAGGCTTGCGGTTTGAGACCAAGGGCCTCAAGCTCTTTCGTGATACTTTTGGTTGTCTCTTCCTCATGTAGCGGCAGTTCCGGATACATATGGAAGAAACGCCTTTTTTCTATAATATATTCATTGTATTTTTCGGCCAGTGCCTTTATTTTTTCACTCATGACTCGCTCTTTTCTGCCAGGAAATCTGCGGCGAACTGTGCATAGAGGGCGGCACCGCGGTGCAGGGCGTCCTCGTCTACCGTAAACTTATCGCTGTGGTTGGAGTAGGTGATTTTCTGCTCACGGTTCAACGCGCCGATGAAGCCGTAAAAGCCGGGAACCTTCTCCATAAAGTAGGCGAAGTCTTCCGAGCCGGTGAGACGCGGCATATCGGTGAGAATTTCCTCCCCATATAGTTTGACCGCAGCCGTGCGGGCGATGCGGTTCAGATCCTCATGCTCGTTGATGATAGGCCCGGGGAAGCGGTCGTACTGTAATTCCGCGGTGCAGCCCAATGCCTCCGCCGTATTGGTGATGATGCGCTCCAGTTTTTTATCAATCTCCGCGCGCAGTTCGCGTGAGTAGGTACGTACCGTACCCTCCAGCACTGTTTCGTTGGCGATGATGTTAAAACGCTGTCCTCCGTGAACTGTGCCGATGGATACCACCAAAGTATTAAGCGGGTCATTGACGCGGCTGGCGAAGGTCTGCAAATTCATCACAATGGAGGCGGCGGCGACAATGGCGTCATGTCCAAGGTGCGGGGCAGAACCATGTGAGGTTGTGCCTCTTACGGTAATTTTAAAATTGTCGCAGGAGGCCATGCGCCCGCCGGCTTCCAAATTCATCAGCGGTGCGTCAAGAGTGCCCCAAATGTGCATGCCGAAGATTGCCGAAACACCGTCAAGCACATTTTGCTTCACATAATACTCTGCGCCGTGGCAGGATTCCTCCGCAGACTGAAAGAGCAGCTTCACTGTGCCTTTCAGTTCGGACTTCATCTCAGCTAGAATTTTAGCAGCTCCCAGCAGCATGGAAATATGTGCGTCATGGCCGCAGGCGTGCATACAGCCTTCGTTCTCGGAAGCGAAGGGCAGCCCGGTCTTTTCAATGCTAGGCAGAGCGTCGATGTCGGCGCGCAGCATCACGGTAGCTCCCGCAGCACCGCCTTTAATGGTGCCTACAAGACCGTAGTAATCGGGAAAAGTCTGCACTTCTATCCCCAAGGACTCAAGCTCCCTCTTAATCGCGGCGGTCGTATTTTTCTCCTCGAAAGAAAGCTCCGGAAAACGGTGAAAATAACGGCGCTGCCCCACAATATATTCGCGGTCTCTCTCCGCCATTTCCTTAATATTCAACAAGATCGCCTCCGATTTTTAAAGAAGTCCCACAAAAATACCGGCGATGATTACGGACGTAATCGTGACGGTGACAAATCCTCCGACAATCATCTGCGGCAGCATGGCCTTCATCAAATATTCGTGCTCTTCCTTTGTCTCCGCGAGAGCCTTAACTGATTCTTCCGTTAAAATATAGTTAGGCGGGAAGCCGTAAAGAGCGGTTAGTGAGGTGGCGAAAGCCATCTCCCAGCTTACTTTGAGGAGGCGTCCGGCGATAATGGAAAGCACCGCCATTCCAAAGACGCCGACAGCGATGATGATAAGCATTGGCCCGATGCACTCCATCAGCATATCAGGAGTGGCGTCCTTCAGCCCCGCAAAGACAAAAATCATCAGCACATACATTAAAAAGCCATAAGATCCGGCTTTACGCAGGGCATCTCTTTCCAAAAAGCCCAGCTCTGTGAGAACAATGCCGAAAAGCAGCGCCAGTACTGCCATGTTTATACCGGTAAGCTTTGCCGCCATGCTTGCCAAATAGGCAGAGAACATCAGCTTTGCCAAAATCAAAGCGGTAGTGCTGTATTTTTCCGGAATCTCGGGGAAGATGCGCATCTTGCCGCTTATCGCTGCGTCTGCCGCGCCTTCTTTCATCTCCGTATTTGCCTCGGATTCCCCTTTCATTTCACCGCGGCGATACGACGCAAGCAGGCGCCGGCCTTCAAGCTTAAGGCAGATGGCGGTAAGGGGATAGCCGACAAATCCCTGCACGGCGTACATGGCTATTGCCAGCACTGCGGCTGTGATCAGACCTTTTTCCATTGCCGCGGTCTGCATCATTGTAGCTGCGACGATACCTCCGGTAAGGGGCGGCAGTCCGGCGATGACATACTCGCGTCCTACGATGGGAATACATACGAACCAGCAAAGAGCAACCATGCCGACCAAGCCGGAGAGGGTGATGCAAATAATCTTCCACTGTTCAAGCAGCTGCTTGATGGAGATTATTGTTCCCATGTGAGTAAGGCAAAGCATAATGACTAAAACTCCGCCGAGCGGAGCTCCCATGCCTGCTAGGGCGACAATATCCTTGGGGAAGAATGTCCAATAGCCAACCAGAAAAAGCGATGCGATAACAAAAACTGAAGGAATCCAAGCTTTTGTCTTTGTACTTACGAACTCGCCGATGTAGTAGACGATCGCCAGTACCAAAAATGCAGTGATGCTCGTCATATAAATCTCCTCCTCATTAAATTGTCCGCCCGTAAAGCGGTTGGCTTATTCTACCGTTTTGATTTATTACTGTAAACCAATGCCCTAATATCAGTAGAAATTTAAGCAAAATAGAAGTATGTATTAAAAAATACATGATAATTATAAAATATCATTAAAAACATATTATAAAAAATAAAGTCTTTATAGACGGATAAATAATAAAAAACAAAATAGTCTTTGAAAAAAGAAGCAAAATTTTTACAGACAAAGTAATTTACGTCGAATTTCTTTATTTACAAATAAAAATTAATTTTAAGTAACGGCCTATATAAGTTTCTGCCGCTGTATCTTAGGTGATACACGGCAGCGCAGCACGGCTTAGT
The DNA here is from genome assembly GCA_964522805.1 of uncultured Synergistaceae bacterium. Classification (GTDB taxonomy): domain Bacteria; phylum Synergistota; class Synergistia; order Synergistales; family Synergistaceae; genus CAZBYL01. Next base: position 14,285 of record CAZFWP010000014.1, read on the forward strand.
TATGGCAGAATTTGCCTGTTTAAGCGGCTGCGTCTCACAGCTTTTGGCGGAAGCGAGGGCTGCTTTCCTTCACTTGACAAACGACGAGTAAAGTGTAATAGTTATCAACCGTACGCAAAAGCATAATTTGCGGGCGAATATTTACTCGGAAGGCGGGTGGCAGAACGGTGAAGTATACATGATGCGTTATTAATAACATAATGCACGGGATGCATTGCCGATTTGCCGTTGAGTGTGAGATCAGCTCCTGCTGTATCATGCCGTCTGCCGAAGGCTCTTCTCTGAACTAATACCCTTTTAGGACAAAACTTCACGGCTCTTCCAAGCTCCCACCGAACGCCATTGGCTCTTCGGTCATTTGTCGTGTCTGCTCACCGCTTTTTTGCCGGTCGGCTGTCATTGTTATTTTCATCTATTGTGAAGGAGAGATTTTTGTGAAGAAGTTTTTGGTAACAGCGTTGTTTTTGGTTTTGACCGCCGCAGCGGCATTTGCCGCACCATTGGATAGTTTTAAGGGACAGAAGGGCACGCTTGATATCGCCGGCGGTACGGCTCACATTCCCGTTATGAAAGAGGCGGCGAAGCGCATTATGTCTGCCAATCCTGATATTCGCATCACTGTGGCAGGAGGCGGTTCGGGCGTCGGAGTGAAGCAGGTGGGCGAAGGTCTGGCCGCTATCGGCAATACCGGACGCGCGCTTAAAAAAGAGGAGATTGAAAAGTATGGTCTGGTCTCTTTCCCTTTCGCCATTGACGGCGTGGCGGTGGTTATCAGCCCCGCAAGCAAAGTTAAGGCTCTTACCTCCGCTCAGGTTGCCGATATTTATGCAGGCAAGGTGACGGACTGGAAGGAAGTCGGCGGCGAACCCGGCGCTATCAACGTCTACGGACGTGAGGACGGCAGCGGCACAAGAGAGGTTTTTACCGATAAGGTGCTGAAAAAAGGCGCAGTCTCCCCCTCAGCCAACGTGGTCAGCTCCAACGGCGCGATGAAGACCGCTGTCGCCAAGGATAAGCGCGCTATCGGCTATGTGGGTATCGGGCACTTGGACAAGTCTGTCAAAGCACCGCTTTTGGACGGAACGACCGCGTCGCAGGAAAACGCCGCCAAGGGTACGTACAAGGTGGTTCGCGACCTTTATATGAATACCAAGGGCGCACCCGCGGGGCTGGCAAAGCTTTTTATCGATTATATCTTCTCGCCCGAGGGCGCGGAGATTGTCAAGGATAGCGGCTATATTCCTCTTCCCGCAAAGAAGTAGTTTTTCCTTTGCCGCCGCGGCGTCCTTGTGCAGCGCGCCTGCGGCGGCAGCCGCCTGCTTGCTTGAAGAACAAACCAGGCAATTGGTGAAAAACTAAGTTTGATTTACGCAAATCAAAGATTTACGAACATCACTTACCGCGCAAAACAACCAGCCGCTGTTTCGGCTATCTGCCAGCAATCAGCGGGCGATATGTTTGTTATCAATTGAAAGATTGCTGACCGGTGGGCATTTTTTTGAAATATGAAGCAAGAAAGAGATCAGTAAAGCTCTGTAAAGGAGGTGTTTTCGTGAGAAGAGAAAAATCGCCGCTGCTGCTGCGCCTGTGCGCTTCTTATACCGGTATTTTGATGTCCTCGCTATTCGTCTTTATTATTGTTTGCGCATTTGACGGCTATTTCAAAAGCGGTCCCTCGCTCTTCGGCTCGGTTTGGAACCCCGAACAGGGCGAATTTGGCATCGCGCCGATGGTCTGGGCCACGGTGCTGCTTTCTCTTTCCGCAGCGGCTTTAGGCTGGGTGACGGCTCTTGGCTGCTGCTGCTTTATTCACGGTTTGGCGCCGCGCCGCGCCGCATTGCTGCTGTCGGCGGTGCTGCGCTTTATGACTGCTGTTCCCACGGTGGTCTATGGCTTCGCCTCGGTTTTTCTGCTGGTGCCTCTCATCAGAGAGGGGCTTGGCGGTTCCGGCTTTTGCTGGCTCTCCGCCTCTTTGGTGCTGAGTCTGCTTGTTACCCCGACAATGGTAATCTCCATGGAGAGCGCGGTGGGAGAGGTCGAAGATGAGACTTCGCTTACCGCCGCCGCCTTGGGTTTCACCCCCGAACAAAACCTTACCCATGTAGTCCTACCCGCCTCAAAAGAGTGGCTGTGGTCGTCCGCTGTTCTCGGCTTCGGCAGGGCGGCGGGAGACACTCTCATTCCCACGATGCTCGCAGGAAACGCCGTGCAGTACGCGCTTTCGCCATTAGACGCGATGCGTTCCCTCACAGCTCACATCGGGCTTGTGCTCTCCTCTGACGTGGGGGGCACAGCCTACCTTTCGCTTTTTGTGGCGGGCGGTATTCTTCTTGCCATCAGCATCACTGCCAATATCCTCTTTCGTTTGCTGAGAAGGAGGGCTATATAGATGAAGGGATATCTTCTCAAAGTATTGTCATATGCAGCCGCGCTGCTGGTACTGAGTGCTTTTTCTCTGCTTTTTGGATTTCTTCTGCTCAAGGGGCTGCCGATGCTGAATTTGCGGCTCTTTTTCGGCGATACTTCCGCCTATGACGCGGTTATTAGGCTGCGTCCCGTGTGGGACGGCATTTGGCCCGCATTCGCCGGGACGTTTTACCTGCTGGCTTTGACAATGGCGATGGCGCTTGTTCCCGGAATCGGCTGCGGCGTCTTTCTGGCGCGCTTCGCCGAAGGACGGACGCGCGAACTGCTATCTTTGGCCGTGGATTTACTTGCGGGAGTACCTTCTATAGTTATGGGTCTCTTTGGTTTTGTGCTGATACTTTTTATGCGGCGTACCTTTGCTCCCGAAGCCACGACTTGTGTGCTGCTGGCCGCCTTTTGCCTGGCTCTTTTGGTGCTGCCCTCTTTGGTGGTCACCACCCGCGGCGCTCTTGAGAGCCTGCCTGTGAAATTGGCAGAATCAGGACGTGCATTGGGCTTTTCGGAAAAACAATTGCTGCGCCATTTACTGCTGCCCGCCGCAGCGGAGGGAATTTTAGGAGGGGTGATGCTGGCTATGGGACGGGCTGCGGAAGATACGGCGGTAATTATGCTCACAGGAGTGGTGATAAACTCCGGACTGCCAGCGGGGCTGGCTTCAAAATTTGAAGCGCTTCCCTTCCTTATATATTACACCGCGGCGCAGTACACGGACGAAGCGGAGCTGACGCGTGGATTTGGCGCCGCTTTGGTGCTGCTTTTGCTCTCCTCCTCTCTGCTGGGAGCTGCCTGGCTTTTACAGCGCGGGATGAAACGCCGTTGGAGAGGTGTGAGATGATGAAAAATTGTGCGGAATTTCGCGGGTTTTCGGTATTTTTTCAAGAAAGAAAGGTCCTGGACTCCATCTCTTTGGATATTCCTCAAAAGGGCATTACCATGCTTCTGGGACGCTCCGGGTCGGGAAAAACAACCTTACTCCGCTCGCTCAACCGCTTAAACGAGACCTTTGAAGGCTGCCGCTGCGAGGGAGAGGCCTCGGTGCTTATCGGCGGCAAGATGGTCAATATTTATGAGGAGGAGACGCTTTCTTTGACAGAGCTGCGCCGCCGTGTGGGCATGGTCTTTCAAACCCCCAACCCTCTGCCTCTCAGTGTGAAAAAAAATATGCTGCTGCCGATGCAGCTGGTGCTGAGTCTCGGTAAAAAAGAGGCGGAAGCGCGAATGGAACAGAGGTTAAAAGAGGTTGGTCTTTGGGACGAGGTGAAAGAGAGGCTGAACACAAGCGCTCTTTCTCTATCGGGAGGGCAGCAGCAGCGCCTCTGTTTGGCGCGGGCACTGGCTCTTGAGCCGGATATTTTACTGTTGGACGAGCCCACAGCCTCTTTGGACAAGAAATCGTCCGAACTGATAGAGGATCATTTACTCTCGCTGAAAGGGCGATGCCCAATGGTAATGGTCTCTCACAGCATAAGCCAAGCACAGCGCTTGGGAGAGCGGTTTGTCGTTATCAGCGAGGGCAAAATAACTAAAATTATCGGTAGGAACGACATTGCCGCCCACGAAGGGCAAAGGGTTCTTACAGAGCTGCTCTAACCGCTTGAGATAAAAAGCCCGCCGCCAAAAGAGGCGGCTTGAGCAAGACACAGAGGCAAGGTACTAAAAGTGCGCGTGAACTGCGGGAGTTCTGCCGTATTAAAGAGAACGCCTGCACATTACATAGCAGAGATAAGAAGCGGAGGTGTACCTATGTCAGCCAACAAGCGCGTACAGCAGAGCTTTACTTGAGGAGCTTACGATATGCAGGGACTGCATCGTACAGGGATGGCCGCTTCATGGCTGAAGGGCGCAAGATAACCGCCGCTGAACCTTAAAAAGCCTCCGACCCCGCCTTATTGCAATATCCCTAATAAATGCCGCCCGGCAGAAACTGGCGTCTAACGGCCCGCTGCTCAAAGAGCGTGCAGGCAGTCAAAATTTTTATTCAGATGATAAAACAAAAAATCAAATAACATTTACTGTCAAAATAAGGAGTGCGTTTATCAATGATGAAGAAGCTTCTCTGCTCCATAATGGCGGTCTTTGCCCTTTCCGCCGCGGCTTTTGCCGCCGAACCCCCCGTACTGCGCGTCAGCTATGGCATCACCACCCACCAAGAGGCCTTTATGGTCGCGATGGCTCTCGGCGAGAAGTTTAAAGACAAAGGCATCTACCTCAAACCGGTTGTGGAAAAAGAAAAATTTGACCTGATGATGAACGGCAAAAAAGTCGCGCGTCTCAATGTTATCGTCACCAAAAGCGGCTCCGAGGCCGCCTCGCTCTTTGCTCAGAACCACCTTGACCTGACGACAAACTCATTTCCCGCCATGCTCTCCGCCATTGACCGCGGCACCAAAATAAAAGTCCTCTCGCCGCTGCAGTCTGATGCCATCGCGATGGTGGCGCGCAAAGATGTCGGCGCCAAGGGCTGGGACGGATTTAGGACCTATGTAAAAAAATCAGCCAAGCCCGTCACAGTCGGCTACCATTCACCGACTAGCGCGCCGAAAATCGTCTTTGAAGGGGCGATGGACTCAGCCGGACTGAGAATCACCGAGGACGCCAACGCCACCAAAGCCGATGCCGATATTTTGATGGTTGACCTCAAAGGCGTAGCCAACGTGATACCGGCGATGGTGGCAAAGCAGGTGGAGTTCGCCGTTGTCCCTGCCCCCACCCCCGAAGTGGTGGAGTCTAAAAATCAGGGACACATCGTTCTGCAGATGAAGGAACTCCCCCCCGCGGGCAGATGGAAGAGCTTTCCCTGCTGCTGTGTCGCAGGAAGAACGGAAATCATTGAGAAAAACCCCGAAGCGGTAAAAGCCTTTGTCAAACTCCTCACCATGACCAGCAAATGGTGCGGCAAAAACAAACTGGAAGCCGCGCAGGCAGCCTCGGACTGGCTTGGTGTGCCGACATCGGTAATTGCCAAGGCCGATATGGAATTCTCAACCACCGTGACTAAAAAATGGCTCAAAAACGCCGCTCTCTACCCGGAGATGCTCTCCCGTTTGGGGCAGCTCTCAGGGCAGCTAAAAGACAAAAAACTTGACGATGTAAAAAACTTGGTCTTTGATTTCAGATTCACCGAAATAGAAAAATAACGCCTGATGTTCCGCGCCGTGCATGATGCGGCATTTTTGCCCGCTTTTGGGCGGCGTGGCTCTTTGCCTTTCGCAAAGGCGGCTGATGCAGCAGCCGAAAATCTCCACAGCGAAAGACCGAAAGACAGAAAGACAGAAAGACCGAAAACTTTCCGCGCCTTTAACCTCTGTTCGCGCTGCGCGGGAAGTATCATCTAACTTCTTTATAAAAAGGCGCGAACCTTAACTTGTTTAAGCTTGGGAGGCCACTATGGGAAAAATATCCGCCAACAAAATAATTCTGCCGCTGATA
>CAZFWP010000014.1:20240-25828 GCA_964522805.1 uncultured Synergistaceae bacterium
TTGGGAGGCCACTATGGGAAAAATATCCGCCAACAAAATAATTCTGCCGCTGATAGCTCCTGCCGCGCTTCTGATCGTCTGGCAGTATGCGGCGCTTAAAATAGAAAACGACGTCGTCCTCCCCACCGTGGGGCAGGTTTGGACTCTGCTCATACACCCGCATCAAGATTTGCTGAGAATGGGCTCGATGGCGCAAAATCTCTGGATGAGCACTTTGCGCGTGCTCTGCGGCTATCTGGCAGGGCTCTTTTTGGCCTTGCCTCTGGGCATTCTCATGGGACACAGCAAAATTATCAACAGGCTCTTCAACTCCCTGGTGGAGATGCTGCGCCCCATGCCGCCGCTTTCCTGGATACCGCTGATTCTCGCTTGGTTCGGCGTTGCCAGCTTCGCCACTCTCATAGGAGTGGAAGAGGGAGAGTGGTATGTGCTGCTCAACAACATCAAATTTTCCATGGTGATCATCATCTTCATCGGCGCATTCTTTCCCATCTTGCTCAACACCATACATGGAGTATCGGGAGTGCGCTCCGCCCTGGTAGACTCAGCGCGTGTACTCGGCGCGGGCAAACGCGATATCTTCTTCAAAATACTCCTCCCGGCAGCCGCTCCCTCCATTGTCACCGGTATGAGGCTGGGGCTGGGGGTGTCATGGATGTGCCTTGTCGCCGCCGAAATGATGCCTGGAAGTATCTCCGGCATCGGCTACATCATCACTCACGCCTACACTGTGGCGCGTACAGACATTGTTATCGCGGGAATGGTCAGCATCGGCGTCATGGGCGTGCTCATCGACAGCGGCTTTAAAATTTTGGAAGAACGCTGCTTTGCCTGGCAGAGGCTGGCAAGATGACCCCGCTTATTGAAACCAAAGCTCTGCGCAAAGAATTCTTCTCCGAACGCGGTGAGAGTGTCCTTGCCGTTGAAAGCGCTGATATAAAAGTGTACGACAAGGAATTTGTCTGTCTTTTGGGGCCATCTGGCTGCGGCAAATCCACCTGGCTGCGCATTGTAGCCGGTCTGGAAAAAGCTGGAAGCGGCCAAGTTCTATACAACGGCGCGCCGATAACGGCGCCGGGAAAAGAACGGGGCATGGTCTTTCAAGAATACTCATTGCTGCCCTGGCGTACCGTGGCGGAAAACGTCGCCCTCGGCCCTGAATTCGCCGGTGCGTCTCATAAGGAAAGAAGAAACACGGCAATGGATTACTTAAGCCGTGTGGGGCTGGAAAAATTCGCCGATGCCAAGCCGCACGAGCTTTCCGGCGGCATGAGACAGAGAGCGGCTATTGCCCGCGCCCTGGCAAACGACCCCGAAGTACTGCTCATGGACGAGCCCTTTGGAGCGCTTGACGCTCACACGAGAATGCTGCTGCAAAAAGAGCTGCTCAAAATTTGGGAAGAGAACCGCAAAACAATTATTTTTGTCACCCACAGCGTTGACGAAGCGCTCTTTTTGGCTGACAGGGTAATTGTCATGACCTCCCGCCCCGGGCGGGTGCTGGCGAACATCAAAGTACCCTTTCCCCGCCCGCGCTCACGCTCATACCCGGGATATGGAGAAATGACGGAAAAAATATTCGCACTTCTTGAGCAGAGTGCGGCTTAAAAGTAAAAGGAGTAAAGACCATTCCCGCGCGGCAAAAGCGGCGCAAAAGAACGGCAGAGATATGAAAGGGGAACACCGAAAATGCACGACATAGAATCCATATTTGAAAAGATGAGAGAGGGCGTCCGTATGGGCCCGATACAGGTGAAAGAACTCAAAGAGGCGGGCGTGCCAGTAGTGGGAACCTACTGCACCTACACCCCATGGGAGCTGATACGCGCCGCAGGCGGCATCGCCGTAACGCTTTGCAGCACCAGCGAAAAACCCATCGCCGCAGCCGAACTCCATCTGCCGAGAAACCTCTGTCCGCTCATCAAATCCAGCTACGGTTTCGCTCTCACAGACACCTGTCCTTACTTTCACTTCTGTGACCTTGTCGTTGGCGAAACCACCTGTGACGGTAAGAAAAAAATGTATGAATACTTAGCGGAACTGCGCCCCACTCACGTCATGCAGCTGCCTCAGACAACAGACCACGTTCTCTCTCAGGAACTGTGGCGATATGAGGTCATGAGGCTCAAAAAAAAGCTGGAAGAACAATTCGGCGTACAAATTACAGAAGAAAAACTCCGTGCCGCCATAGAGCTGCGCAACAAAATGCACCAAACCATGCTGCGCTTCTACGACCTATCGCAGCTGGACGCGCCCGTGGTCACAGGGCGTGAGACCATGCTGGTCTCCGACTATCTCAAATTCACCTTTGACTATGAAAAATCGATGGCTTTAGTAGATGAGCTGACAAAAAAACTAAAGGAAAACTACCTTGAGGGCGAAAGGCGCGTTAACCCCGACGCCGTTCGCATACTCATTACCGGCTGCCCGATGGGTAAATCGCTGGAAAAGGTGGCGGACGCCATAGAATCCCCCGATGCGGGCGGTGTGGTTGTCGGTTTTGAAAACTGCGGCAACCTCAAATGCTCCTCCATCGCTGTTGACGAAACCAAAGATCCCATCTCCGCCATCACCGAAAAATACCTTAATATCCCCTGCTCGGTAATGTCTCCCAACCATGGCCGCATTGCCCTCATTAAAGAATACGTGCAAAAATATCGGGCTGCCGGCGTTGCCGACGTCATCTTACAGGCCTGCCACACCTACAGTGTTGAGAGCAGAGCCATCAAAGAAGCACTGAAAAAAGAAAACGTCGGCTACATCTCAATAGAGACAGACTACTCACAAGGCGACAGCGGACAGCTCTCCACCAGATTCGGCGCCTTTACGGAGATGCTCTGATGCTTACCGTAGGCATAGATATCGGCTCTACTGCGGTAAAAGCGGCTCTATGGGACGGTGCGGACTTTCAGACTTTCCTGTTCCCAACAGGATGGAATCCCCAAGAATCCTCACGCGAAGCCTTTGAAGCTCTGCTTCAAAAAGCAGGGGCGAAGCGTGAGGATATCACCCAAATTATCTCCACCGGCTACGGGCGTAAAATGTGCGCCATTGCACATAAAAAAGTCACCGAAATTACCTGCCACGCGGCCGGTGCGGCAAAAATGACGCATGGCGCGCGGACTTTACTGGACATCGGCGGGCAAGACAGCAAAGTTATCCTCATGGAAGCGGACGGAAAAGTAAAAGACTTTCTCATGAATGACAAATGCGCCGCCGGAACAGGACGTTTCTTACAAAATATGGCGGTGCTGCTGGAATACAGCCTGGAGGACTTTGCCGAAATCTCTCGTGACACCGAGCCTCAGCCCATCACCAACATGTGCACGGTTTTTGCGGAAACAGAGGTCATCAGCTTGTTGGCGCGCGGTGTACCAAAATCCTCTATTGCTCTTGGGCTGCTGGAGGCGGCGGCAAGCCGCGCTGCGGCGATGGTTGGGCGCCTCTCGTCTGAGGGAGCTCTTGCCTTTACCGGCGGGGCTGCGCTCAACCCCCTGCTTGCTGAGCTCATTGCCAAACATAGCGGGCGCGAAGTTTTAATACCGCCTCAGCCTCAGTTTGCCGGTGCATTCGGTGCAGCTCTGATCGCAGCACAAAAAAACCAATGACATACTCCATGGTCACGATAAAAAGTCGGCGGGGCTGCTTTAAACCGCATAAAACAAAACTGCGCCGAGTGACAAAACCGATGCCCTCCGCATAGAATGACATTTATGCAAAAGCACAGATTTTTTGTAGAGAACTTGAAAAATAAATCAATATTGGCTGATTAAAAGGGAAAATAAATGCTTTCTTGTTAGGAAAAATAATATTTTTTTAGTCTCTTGAACAAAACAAAAAAAGGTTATCCATTATATAATCTAACAAAGAAAGCGTAGGAATTTTATCCTGCGGAATCTCTACCGTAAAAATAAAGCCTTGCGGGAACTAAAACAGCAGCTTTGATTTTTACGTTTGTATGATAAAAATACAGCCCTCCAGAATCTGTTCGGATGTTACACCGCCCCACGAACGGTTAGACTTTTTCGGACAGACTCCTTTTTTCCGGCCGACTACATCTCCGGGAGGCCGGATTCCTTGACATCAAAGCACTTACCCCGCGCCTTCAAAAATCCCTTTTTGTGTGCACAGGCGCGGGGAAGTTTTATTTCTCAAAACCAAGAACTACCAAAAACTGCACTGCTTTTCCCATACTCTATTAAACGATGCCGACCCCAAAGCAAGAATGGCTGCTGAGACAAAAGGCTGCGTATCTTAGAAAAAATGAACCGCTTTCAGTAACAAAAAATGTTTTTTTGCCCAAAAACCTCATCCACCAATGAAAATATTTTAAATAAAAATCGACTTTTCACAAAATTTAAATACAAAAAACCACTGCCATTCTACGGTAAGTACCTTATAATCAATTGTTTTTTGAAAAAAAGGCTTGACTATTGCCTTGCCTCGGTTATCATAATTAATGCGTTAAGAGTACCTGTCGGGCAGTCGTTTTTACATTTTTATTTAATTTCAGTTCGACAAGTTCCCGTACCGCTAGGAGGTCAATATGCGAAAAATCTGGAAAATGCGGAAGGTCTTTCTTCCGCAGGCAGTCACCTTGCTGATACTGGTAATATCAGCCGCCTTAGCCCCTAATATGGGTATGGGCAGCACAGCACTGCCTAAGACTGAAAGCTCTGCCTCGGACGGCACAATAATCACCACCACATATGAAAGCGGCGCAGAAGGCGGCGTTGTTGTCAAGACACGCTCCACAGTACTTATGCCCGAAGAAAAGAGCGTCTCTTTAAAAGTTAGCAAGCCCGCAGCCGCTGAGGAAGACCTTGATTTTGACGAGTCCGTAATGAGTGCTCTTGCCAAAATGGGTCTGACGGAAGACCACATCGATATGTGGTCGGATCAGCATCCCCGTACGACGCTGAAAAACCTTGCCGGCATGTCCGAATCAAAACAGCGCAAAGTTGCGAATGTGGCGACTTTTATCCGCAAAGTAAACAAAAACATCTCTCCCAAAATAGCTTGGAGAGAGGCTTGCGCGCTCGTCTACTACAGCCACAAATATGGTGTGCCCACAGACCTTTCAGTCGGAATAGCCAAAGCGGAAAGCCGCTTCAATCCAAGTGCGCAAAGCAAAGGCGGAGCGGTAGGTGTAATGCAGGTAATGTGGAGGGTTCACAACGGAATGCTCTCCAAAAAAGGTATCGCCACGACCAGAGACCATATGTTTGATCCGGAACGCGGCGTTGAAGCGGGGGTAATGATCCTTTCCCGCTACATCGGCGCATACGGCACGGTGCAGAAGGCTCTGAACCGCTACTATGGCGGCATCTCCACGGCGTACCTCAAGAAAGTCAACAAAAACATGGCAATGCTGGAAAAACACACCAGTGCCACGGGATTCTAATTTCCGAAACATCAACTCTCAAAAGTAATCTGGTACACAACTAAGCTCTAACGCAGACAAAAGCCGCCCTCAAATGGGCGGCTTTTGTCATGCAAAGGAAAGCCGCCTGCGGCAATCATTGAAACGCATGTAAGCGTCAAACCTGCCGTACCTACCGTTCCCTCCCAAACTAGTTTAAACTTCT
>CAZFWP010000015.1:0-25711 GCA_964522805.1 uncultured Synergistaceae bacterium
TTCCTCTTGTTTTTATCGCGTGATCCTATATGTAGTTTTCAAGGTCCAAATCTCGCTTCTCATCTATTCTTGAGGTGGGAAAGTTGAGTAAAGAAGATTTGGCAAAGTACTTCACCGGCAGCGGGGAATTTGTCACAAGCAAAAACCAGACGGATTACCTCAAGCAGATACTGGCAGATGTTCAAAGTGTCTTTGACCGTGCCGTCAGCGACAAAAAAGCAATGCTGGACAAACTCAGCAAGGCAAATCTGATAAACAACAGAAAATACAGTGCCAATGCCTCCTACGGCAAGGATTTTGCATCATATATCGTAGGTTTGCTGGATATCTACTATTTGAGCGACTTTGCCGGGGTTACTGATTTCTACATCGGTTTTGCGAAGCAGAGCGACGGCAGCTACGTTCTTACGAGCATTCTCTTTAAGGCCGGTGCTGATAGCTATGTCATCTATCCCAACGGACATATTTATAAAACCACCAACAATCTATATGCGGGAAACTCCACCGCCATCACTAACGGCGAGTCTTTTTTCACCGAAACTTGGAAGGATTTCCAGGGCATTCCCGGCAGGGAGGACTATACGTTTGACGGCAAGGAGGCTGTCGGCTGGCTGAGGATGGATACGCTTTTTACCGAACGAGACAAGAACTACACCTACGATAACTACGAAACATTTGTAAAAAAGAAGAAATACTTTTACGGTGAAATTGTTGAAGAGAATAATATCCTCTACCGTTGCGTTGACCCGGAAGCGACCGGCGATTCTTCTATACGTCCACGGAAATCTCCTGTGTGGCAGGCAATCGGCACTGTTGACGGAACTTTGCCTCTTTACGACAGCCAAACTACCTACGCTTTGGGAACAGTGGTATCAAAAAACGGCGGTGTCTACATGTACGCTCCTTTGGATAATAATATAAGAGACCTCTCCTCATCTGCTTGGATAGATGTTTCGCAGAATCCGAACATAGAAAAACCGGCGATTGTGCAGGGTGTCTATCCCGACGCCGTCAAAGACGACGGCGGCTGGAGTGTCAGAGTCAACGGATGTCATTACTACTATGACAATACTCTTTACCTTTATTACGGAGATGATTTTATCTGGGGAAAAATATCCTACAATTCTATACGGGACAATATTTTTGTTGCCGTGACAAATAGCAGCTACCGCTATGAAAACGTCCGTTATGAAGCAGGACGTGTCGTTTGGTACAAGGGATATCACTATTCAGCTAAAAAAGACTTCATAACATACAACGCAGCCGCAAACGCAGTCTATACTCGGCCCTCAAATACGCCAAGTTCCTACTGGCAGCGCTACATTATGAAATAAATAGGGGAGGTAAAAGCCTCCCCTATGTTTTTATGCTAACCCTGTTTTGCTGTTGAAGTCGTCAATCAACTCATCGATTTTGTCCGCCATGCGGTGCACACCAGCCCAATAGCCGTGGTCGTACCACTGTGCGTTCAGTTCCGCTGTGCTCTTGCCCAACTGTTCCACCCAAGTGTAATACTTGAGGTTGTGTATGCGTTTGCGTTCGTTATATGTCAGCTCCTGCAGACCGTCCAGTCCCATGCCAAGAACGTAGCGTTCGTGATCAGCCAAAGCCCTCGCCGCCGTGTAGGGCCCCATCTTGGCGCGCATCTCTTCCAGGCGCGAACCGTAAAGCTCCATGGAATCTGTGAGGACAGTGACGATAATGTCATTTTCCGTCAGCTCGTAATATTTTGCCATCTTAATCGCCATCGCCACATTTGCCGCGCCGGAGATGCCCATTAGCGAGAGACGGGCGATAAGATCTTCTGCAATGCCTATGGAGCGCAGGTATGCTATGCCCTCAGGCTCGTTGCAGAGGCGGATCATCGTCATGCAGATATTGTCATCGACGGCGATAACCATGTCGGTGTTTCTCACATTGTGCACCCAGGGGATGTGTTTGTCGCCCACGCCCTCAATGCGGTGTTCACCGAAACCGTTGTTAAAAAGTGTCGGGGATTGCAGCGCCTCGCCTACTGCCATTTTTGAGTTGGGGAAAACTTCCTTAAGATAATCTCCGCAGGCGGTTGTCCCTGCTGAGCCTGACATTGCCACCGCACCGGCAAAGCGGTCATTTACCCCCATAGCTGCCCGTACTGCCTCTTCCATGGCGCTTCCCGTGACGGTGTAGTGCCAAAGGTGGTTGCCCATCTCGTCAAACTGGTTGAAGACCACGGCGTCTCCTCTGGTGGCGCGGATATGAGCCACGGCGTCATAAATTTCCTTGATGTTGCTCTCTTCACCGGGGGTGGCGATAATCTCTCCTGCCACTGTCTCCAGCCATTCAAAACGTTCACGGCTCATGCCTTTGGGTAAAATGGCGATAGACTCGCAGCCGAGAAGGGCGGCATTGTAGGCGCCGCCGCGGCAGAAATTACCCGTGGAGGGCCATACGGCTTTTTGCGTGGTCGGGTCGAATTGTCCCGTGATCAGCCGCGGGGCAAGGCAGCCAAAGCTTGCCCCCACCTTGTGTGCACCGGTTGGGAACCACTTGCCGGTAAGAGCGATAATCCGCGCCTTTACTCCGGTAAGCTCTTTGGGGAATTCCAAGGTGTTGACGGCGCCGAAAAGTCCGCCGCTCTTTTGCGGCTCGTTCTTCCAAGTGATGCGGAAGAGGTTTGCCGGGTCAATGTCCCATAGACCGGTGTGGCGCAGCCGCTCTTTCATGGACTCGGGCGTGTATTTTATCGGGTCTTTCATCTGCCTGAAGGTGGGAATGACCACCCCGCGTCTCTTTGCCAGTTCGATAGTGTTTTTCAGTTTATCTTCATGAATTGTTAAATCGATCATTGTAAGTTCCTCCCTAAGTATATGCGTAAATATTATGCACGGTTAGAGACCGTGCCTGACTGTTCTTGGGTGATGTATGTTTTTTTTGTCTTTAGATTTGGAAGGTACGCCGCACCGGCACGCCTTTTGCGGCGTGCGGTATCGATATGCCCTCTGCGGAAGCTGTCTGCCTGTTGGGTTGCTGGGCCTCGTTCGGAGGCAGGGTGTGAAGCGTGGCGAGTAAGTTTATTTCAGGCGGTTATATCGCAGCGATCCGCAGGGGCTTTGTACAGTTCATACAAAGACAACAACAGGGGAGGAATCTCTCTGTTCTCTTTGTATAACTGCCGTACCTGCGGACTATCTGTCTCGATTCAGCCATGTGACCGGCGGAATTGAACAACGATATAATTGCCATGTCACCACTCCTAAGTAAAAATCAATGTTGTATATTGTCCTATATTTTCTTTGAATGTCAAGTGCTTTGGTGTAGATTAAAAAACAAAGTTATCGAATAAAAAAGTTAATGTGTTTGGATGGTTAATCTCTTCCGAGGGATACAGGGTTAAAAGCCCTATGTATAAGGGGAAAGCGGCAAGCACCGCCTGCAGCCGATTGTCAAAAATATTTTTTCGCTGTCTGTCTAAATTATGTTGGCATGCCTTCATTGAAGAAGTCAGCTGTGTTTGCCGAAGCGAAGCAGTTTTTGAACAGGCGTTCTTGTAAAGAAAGGTTCTTGGCAGCATGTCTCTTTGTTCGGTTTATGAAAACAGTGAGTATATTACCGCCGCCGGAGGTCAAACAGAGAAGTTAAAATGTAACGACAGCCGCCGTCCCTAGTGCGCAGGCGCTTGGGACGGCGGCTTGTCTATAGCTCAGACTATAATGGGCGGCAGTTTTGTCTGCGGGCTGTAATTTTGATGGATTAAAATTCCAGCTCCGCTGTAACCGCAGTGTGGTCAGAAGGGCGTTCCATGGCGCGCAGGTCTCTTTCCACGGTGACGCTGCGGCAGAGTGCGGCCGCCGCCTGAGTGCCGATAATATGGTCAATTCTCCAGCCGATATTTCTATTCAGCGAATCTTTTACGCGATAGTCCCAGAAGGTGAATTCTCCGGAGTTGGGTCGGTGCTGACGGAAAATATCCACCAACCCCCATTCCATGACATCAGCCAAAGCCTCTTTTACCGAAGTGTGGAAGCAGACGTGATCTTTTTTTGTCTTGGGGTTGGTCACGTCGATATCTGTAGGAGCGACATTAAGGTCTCCCACCCAAAGCAGCTTCTCCGATGGGCTGTGCTCCCGCGCCAACATTTTTTTGATGCGTCCGAGAAAGGCGAGCTTGTAGGGATAGTCGGGGTGTTCCAGCTCCTTACCCTGCGGAATGTAGCTGTTGATGACGGTCAAATCTTTAAACCGCACATGAGCCACGCGGGCGTTTTCCGACTCTTCCTTTTCAGGGGCAGCCGTGCCGTCTCTCAGTCCGAAGGCGCAGGAGTCAGGCTCTATTTTTGATATTACCGCAATGCCGTTGTAGGACTTCATTCCTTTAAAAAAACATTTGTAGCCTAAAGATTCAAAGAAATCTTTGGGAAAATCCGCATCTTGGCATTTTGTCTCTTGCAGACAGAGTATATCCGGGGCGTTGTTCGCTGCGAGCCAGCTCTCTAAAATAGGGAGCCTGCTTTTGACGGAGTTGACGTTAAAAGTCGCTATCTTAAATATTGACATTGTATGACCTCCTTATGACGTTTTACATAACGTATTATAACCGCAGAAGAGGCCGCTATGAGCAGCAAAATGGCGAGGCGCAGAACTTTTTTTAAGCTATGAGTAGCTTTCCGCTGACTATAGCCGCGTGTTTTTGCACAGCTTGCTGCAGTCTCGTGTTTTTATTTCGCACCGAGACAGTGCAGAGCGGTAGGAGATTTATATGTAGGCTCATTATCAATGATTGTTTTTACGATAGTAAATATTTGAATCATCACAACAACTATAAAAAAGATATTAATGTGGTATAATAATAAAATATTATGGCTATTGTGTTCAATCTGAACACAATGCTAATTTTTATTAAGTGGGGTGTTTTTATGAAGAAACTCGCAGTCTTAATTCTTTTAATCACGGTATTTGCTTTCGCCTCTGTCCCGGCTTTCGCCGCCGCTCCGGCACCAAAAGCCGGTTGGCCGGAACAGCTGAAGTTTATGGCTGGGCCTCCGGGCGGTAACTGGTTTGCATTGGGGAGCGCCTTTTCCGACATGTGGAGCAAGAATGTCATTCAGACGACAAGCAGCTCCGGCGGCGGTGTCTCCAACATTATCAACGCCAATGTCAAAAAGGGCGACTTTGGCTTCTCCGTGACATCGCTTCTCGGCGCGGCCATTAAGGGAGAGCAGGACTTCCTTGGCCGTCCCACAAGCAACTCTGTTATTATGGCGAACCTCTACACACAGTACACCTATTTTGTAATGAACAAGGATTTCGCGGAGAAACACAAGATAGCTAAACTGAGCGATATTTTTGATAAGAAAATCCCCGTTCGTATGGCTACGCTGAAGCCGGGCACAGCTTCCGAATTTGTCGTCAAGACGCTCTTCCTTAAAGGCTATGGCATCACCTACAAAGATATCAAAAAGATGGGCGGCTCGATGGAATTTGCCTCCTACGAAGGCGGCGCGGACCTTTTGGCAGATGGACACATTGACCTTTTTATTTTCTCAGTCGGCAAAGTGGCTTCTATTGTTATGAACATCGAAAGCAAGGCCAAGGTTGTCATTCTTCCAGTTGACGACAGTGCGCTTAAGGCTCTTGCCAATGCATACGGCACCGTTACCTTTACCATTGACCCCGGCATTTATAAGAGCGTCAAAAAGCCGGTTAAGACGGTCGGTGACTACACCTGTGTCGTTATTCGCAAAGACCTCCCAGAAGATCTGGTCTATGACCTCTGCAAGGCTCTCTGGAAGAACAAATCCACCCTTGCCAAAGCCGTTAAGGACATTGCGGAGCTGAACCCCAAAACTGCCGTACCTGTAGGTGTTCCCACACATCCGGGCGCAGTTAAATTCTGGAAAGAAGCAAAATAGTATCCCAATTTTAGCATGAGGGGCAGGGGATTATCTCCTCTGTCCCCTTTTGCAAACGGCTGTGCCGAGATACTTCGGCAAGGAGTGTGGTGTGCATGAGAAAACTAAGCGGTATTAGCTACAAAATAATGTATGTATATATTGTTATTATCGGTCTTTTTCACCTTTATACTTCTATATTCGGTGCCTATGAAGCTTATTTGCAGAAAAATATTCACTTGGGTCTGGTGCTCCCTCTCGCCTTTATCCTTTTTCCACTGAATAAAAAAGCGCCGATGCAGAGCGTGCCTTTATATGACTGGATTTTAGGTGCGGCGGCGATGCTGCCGTCACTGTATGTGGTGCTTAATTATGAAGATATTACTATGAGAATAGTGCAGGTAGACCCGGTAACACAGGTGCAATTCATTTTGGGGATATTGCTCTTTGCGCTTTTGATGGAGGGAACGCGCCGCGTTGTGGGGCTGCCTCTGACAATTATCGCCTGTCTTTTCACCTCCTATATGTATTTCGGGGATAAGCTCCCCGGTGTGATGGAGGGGTTATCTTTTCCTCTTTCCGAAGTCGTTGAGCAGATATATCTCACGGACGAGGGCATATTCTCCATGCCTTTGGGTGTATCTTCCACACTTGTCGCCGCATTTTTGATTTTCGGCGGCTTTCTGGAAAAATGCGGTACCGGCGCTTACTTTATGGAGGTCGCACAGGCCTTCACCGGCACGGCCCCCGGAGGCCCGGCAAATATCGCCGTAATGAGCTCATGTCTTTTTGGCTCCATCTCCGGCTCCGCCGTGGCAAATGTTTACGGTACCGGTACCTTTACCATACCGCTGATGAAAAAAATCGGTTATCCTGCCCATTTCGCCGGTGCGGTAGAAGCCGTCGCCAGTTCCGGCGGTCAAATTATGCCGCCGGTAATGGGAGCCGGGGCTTTTTTGATGGCGTCATTCCTCGGCGTGCCCTTCGTAAAAATCATGACTGCGGCTATTGTTCCGGCGCTGCTCTACTATGGAGCCGTATTCCTGATGATTCGCCTGGAAGCCTTGAAGTGCGGGCTGCGCGGACTGACAGCGGAAGAACTGCCTAAGAAATCGGCAGTTCTCAAAAGAGCTTATCTCTTTGCGCCGATAATAGCCCTTGTTTACTTTTTGCTGATAGGATACACACCAATGCGTGCGGCGGTTATTGGAGTCGGCGTGGCTTGGCTCTCTTCTCTGCCCAAAAAAGAGACCCGCATGGGACCCAAAGCCGTTATTGACGCAATATACGGCGGCTGTAAAAGTATTACCCTTGTATGTGTCGCCTGTGCCTCCGCCGGAACGGTTCTTGGTTCTGTTGCTCTGACGGGCGTGGGGGTGAAGCTTGTCGGCTTTGTTTTGGCGTTCTCCCGCGGCATACCGCTGATCGCGCTCTTCTTGGTGATGATTGTCTCGCTGATTTTGGGTATGGGACTTCCCACCACGGGAGCTTACATTTTAGCTGCGGCTCTTGGCGTACCTATCCTCACAACGCTTGGTTTTCCGCCACTTGCCGCGCACATGTTTGTTTTCTACTATGCGATTATCTCCAACATCACGCCTCCTGTCGCTCTCGCAGCCTATGCTGCAAGCTCGATAGCAGGTTCTGATGCCAATAAAACCGGCTTTACCGCCTGTAAGCTGGGATTCCTCGCCTTTGTCACTCCCTTCGCTTTCTGCTATGACCAGGGGATTTTGCTCCAGCTCGATTTGCTGGGAAATTGCTATGGCATCATCGCCTGCATCGCCGCTTGCTTCGGCTTTGGCTTCGCGATAATGGGCTATCTCAATCGTCCTCTGGCGAAATGGGAGAGGGTGCTCTTTGTCACTCTGGCGATAGCGGCACTGTCACCCAATCAAGCGGCGACGATTATCGGTTTTATCGGCACGATCGCCTTGAGCGTCGTCCTCGCGAAGGTTAAGAAAGGCAAAGCCGCAGCGGCGTAAAAGCCTCCCTTTCGCACACATCTCAAACATCGATCCCCCGCACGGCATTGTCGCCGCGGGGGATTTTTTGCCGATTAAAAGGGTGAGCTTCAAATTGCCGCCGCCAACCGTTTTTTGTCCCCCTCCAACCAGCCCGCACCGCCCATCAAATTTCTGCGCTGTTTTTGAATTGGGTGGTGCAAGATGGGTTAACCATATGCCGTTAAACGAAAGAATAGCGAGTTTCAAACAGCAAGGCAAAGTTTCGCCACTTGCGGCACGGAAACAAAAAATGCTGCTATTGTGCCGTTTCAGTGGCAGAGTGCCTTTGTCGTCACTTGTTCCGCGTGATGGAACATCAGTTCTGTAAAACGGAACACAAAACTTGCTTTTGTACAGCTATGAACTATCTTAGACGTATTAAACCTGACTTGAATTCTTATTAATTGGAGGGGTAATAATGTTTAAGGCTAAAGTTGGTTCAAGTGTTTCTCCCTGTGCGAAGACTGCCGGATATGACGCCGCCTGTGCGGCTAAAAACGGTTTGGAATCTGTGAAGATGGCGTTTGTGTACGGAAGCTGCGCTTATGACATCGATAAGATGATGAATGGCGTTCAAGAAGCGCTTCCCGGTGTTCCCGTGCTGGGAAATACCTCTTTTACCGGCATTATTACTCCTGAGGGCTATGTAAGTTCTCCCGATGGCTTTGCCGGTGTGATGGCGTTTTCCGATGAGGATATGGCAGTCGGTGCTGCCGGCTCCGCTCGCGGGGACGACCCTGTTTGCACGGGAAAGGCTGTGGCTTTGGCGGCGATGGCAGTGGCAGGACGCAGCGAAGCCCCCGACTTTTTCTACATGGCGGCTTCTCCTGCGGAAGAGGAGTTTTATCTTAAGGGTATTAGCTCAGTAATTGGCAGAGTTCCCTTCTTTGGGGGCAGTGCCGCGGATAACTCCATTGCCGGAGAGTGGAAGCTTTTTGCCGGCGATAAGAGTTTTGCCGATGGTGTGGCGGTGGCGTTCTTTTATACCGATGTGAAGATGAGTAATCTTTTTACCGGCGCTTACCGTGAGACTGATGATTTCGGCGTGATTACCAAGGTTGCAGGCAATCGTACCTTGGCGGAGATAGACGGAGTTCCCGCGACAAAGAAATATGAAGAGTGGACGGGCTGCGGCGAGGAAGCGGTGAAGGGAATGAACCTTCTGGTGACTTGCGTGTTGTCGCCTCTCGGTGTCAAAGACCGCCTCGGCGACCTTATCGCCATTCGCCACCCGATGAACGGTAATGACGACGGCTCGATGGCAGTGGGCAACAATCTTGCCGAGAAAACCTGCGTAATCCGTATGGAGACAACGGTTGACGAGTTGATTGATTCCACGGGCGCGACCTTGAAAGAGTTGATTGCGCAGATGACGGTGAAACCAGCCGCTTTCCACCTTGTCCACTGCGGTGGGCGCAGGGCCGGCATCGGCGACCGCATCGGCGAAGTGGCGGCACAGATCAAAGAAGCGGCTCAAGATGTGCCCTTTATCGTTGAGTTTACCTTCGGTGAGTATGGCTTTGTGAGTGACAGTAATAATACCTGCGGCGGGCTGATGCTCTCCTTTACAGGTTTTGGAAAATAGGAGGTCTTTAAAATGAAGATGTTTATTAACGGACAAGCAGTTGATTCTTCTGACGGAAAGGTGATTGATGTTATCAACCCAGCAACCGGAGCCTTGATTGATACCGTTCCGGCCGCGACTGCGGCTGATATTGATTTGGCAGTGGCTTCCGCAGTGACAGCGCAAAAAATTTGGGCGAAAGTGCCCGTCTATAAGAAAGCGGAGATAATGAAAAATTTTATCGCGCTTGTCACCGAAAATAAGGAATACTTGGCGCGCACTCTTTCTGACGAAACGGGCAAACCTATTTGCGAGGCGCGCGCTGAGATCGGCAACATTCCCATCGCCTTTGAAGCCTTCAGCGAAAAGGCGAAGCACCTCTACGGCAGCGTTGTGCCGGCGGGGCTGGAAGCAGGTCAGGATAAGAACCTTCTCTTCACTCAGAGAGAGCCCATCGGGGTAGTCGCTTGTATTATCCCTTTCAATTTCCCCTGTGACCTTTTTGACCAGAAGGTTGCCCCTGCACTGCTTGCAGGTAATGCCGCTATTGTTAAGCCCTCAACAGATAATCCTCTTACTCTCTGTAAACTGACGGCACTTTTGGCTGAAGCCGGAGTTACCCCGGGGGCTATTCAAATTGTTACCGGACGCGGCTCTGTTGTCGGCAATCTGCTTTGTACCCATCCCGATGTGCACCTGATCACCCTGACAGGTTCAACGGAAGTTGGCATACAGACAGCGAAGGCTGCCGCGGAAAATCTCGTCCATGTGGCGCTTGAACTGGGCGGAAACGACGCTTTTATCGTCTTGGATGACGCCGATGTTGACCTTGCCGCGGAAGAAGTTCTTTGGGGGCGCATGTATAACACAGGTCAGGTCTGCTGTGCCTCAAAACGCTTCTTGGTGCACAAAAGCCGCGCCGAAGAGTTCACCGCAAAAGTTGTGGAAAAAATCAGTGCGATCAAACGCGGAATGCCAGCGGATGAAGATTCCCGCCTTGGCTGCCTGATAAGTGAAAAAGCAGCCATTGAGGTGGAGCATCAGGTAGCTCTGACGGTAAAGCAGGGGGGGAAAATCATTGTCGGCGGCAAGAGAGACGGTGCTTTTTATGACCCGACAGTGATTGCCGATGTTCCTAAAACCGCTGATGTGGCGAAAGATATGGAAATCTTTGGTCCGGTTGTGCCGATAATCACTTTCGATACTACCGAAGAAGCGATAGAAATCGCCAATGCCTCAAAGTTCGGCCTGTGCGGCTGCGTATTCTCGGTGAATATGAAAGAGGCGTTTTATGTCGCCAACTCTCTGGAATGCGGCGGCGCAGTTATTAACGGTGCCAGCTTCTTCCGCAGTTTTGAAATGCCTTTCGGCGGCTATAAATTCTCCGGTATCGGCACAGAAGGCGTCATGTCCACCTTTAATGAGATGACACGGACAAAATCTGTTGTCTTAAAGAATATTCTTAAATAGTTACAGATAGTTTATCTGACAGAGGCGCAGCGTAAATATCGTTGCGTCTCTGTTATTTATGAGCTGTAGCCCATTTTGGAGGAGAGAGCGGCGGCGGCTTTTTTCACTTCCTCGGCAATGCGGGGAAGTTCCTCATCGGAGATCTCTTTTATTGTGCCGCTGGCACTTATCGAGGCGATGGCGTCACCTCGGTAATCAAAAACAGGAGCGCCGACACATCTGTGACCGATAACATATTCCTGGTCGTCAACAGCGTAGCCCTGTTCCCGTACCTTTTTAAGGTACTTTTTGAAGTCGGCGGTGTTGGTGAAGGTCTTTTCTGTGAAATGTTCAAAACGACAGCCGCAAAGAGCTTTGTCCAGCTCATTGCCGGAGAGACAGGCCAAAAGGCATTTGCCCATGGAAGAACAGTAGGCGGGAGAGCGGTATCCCACCTGGGTGTAAAGTCTGGTGGTGGGGTAAAGGTCCATCTTTTCAATGTAAATGACCTCATGCCGGTCCAATATTCCGAGGTGGACGGTGAGGTTGAGGTCGCGGCGCAGCTCCGCAAGCACGGGCTTGGATTCGGTTTGCAGCTCCAGTCCGTTGATGTGGTAGCTAACACATTCAATAAGCTTCAGTCCGATGGAGTAACAATTATTTCTGTCCTTCTCCACGTAGTGCCGCTTACTTAAAGTTTGCAGCAAGCGAAAGGCTGTGGTCTTGCTGATGCCGCTTTGGCTGACGATCTCGCTTAAAGAGAGCGGCCCCTGTGCCTGCGAGAGCAGCTCGATAATATCAAATACCCGGTCAACAACTCTCACTCCGTCCTGCATCAAAAGACACCTCGATTTACAGACTCCGCGCGGGTTTTAAAGGCAACGAACAAAATGGCGCGGTATAGCTGTTTGGGCTTCATGGGGAAACTAATTTATTTTTATATATTATATACTCATCGGTCAATATCTCCATCAGTCTAGAGACGGAAAGCAGCCATTCTTGCATGAACTAATGCCTGCCTTTGGCGGCCTCTTTAGATCGGCTCCGCTCCTGTGCAGTTGAAAAGAACTAATCTGCGTTTTTGATAATTCCGCAAAACATGCCTGCGCAAGAGCTTTTAAATTATTAAAAGCTTTCGCCCTGACCTTCGCCGTTGGTTTTTGCACAGCTTGCTGCGGTCTCGGGTTTTTCTGTCAGCCGTTGGTGGGAGGCTGTTATATTGCGTCATTAGCGCTGTCTGTAGGGATAAGCTGACAAGAGTATGTATGTTTGATGAATAATCTGAGCTGCTGATGAAGAAACTAAGTTTAATTTTCGCAATTCAATGATTTGTGAAAGGAACGTATCGCCTAAATAGCAGCAGTCGTTTTGACTCCCTGTTTATAGCTGTCGGTGCACCCAATCAGAGGACTGCACCTCTATTATTATTGAGGCTTGTTGTTTAATCGGCGTTTCTTTAAAAACAAAAAGCTCCCTCGGGCAAGCTTGGACATCGGCTTTCCGCGGGAGCCATAAAATTTTTAACAAGGGGTTAAAATTCTACGCCGCGCCTAGCTTCAATGCCCTTTTGGTAGGGGTGTTTAACTTCTTTCATCTCTGTCACCAGGTCGGCAAGCTCAATGAGCGATTCATCTGCTGCTCTGCCTGTCAGTACCATCTCAAGGCTCTCAGGTTTTGATTTTACCAGCTCAATGACATCGTTGAGCCGAATCAGGTCATAGTCTAAAGCCACGTTTATCTCATCAAGAATCAGCAAATCGCAGTCGGTGAGGTGCTCTTTGGCAAGAGCCAGCCCCTTTGAGGCTTCACTGTAATCTGTGTCTGTCTCCTGTCCGCGGTAGACATAGTCTGGGCGCCCTGTCTGAATCAGCGTCACGCCCGCAAGAGACTGCACCGCTTTTAGTTCACCGTAGTGTTCCCAGCCCTTCATAAACTGGATGATGATGACCTTCGCGCCCTGCCCCGATGCCCGCAGTGCCAGCCCCAATGCCGCTGTCGTCTTGCCTTTGCCGTTTCCTGTGTAAATTTGTACCAATCCTTTGTTTCCAAACATCAGTTTTTTTCCTCCGCACTCTTTTTCGCAGCTGCTTCTTTTTTCATTTGCTCTAGTTTTGCATTGATATCGTAGCCGTCGGTTTTGCTCTTCTCGGCGGGTTTTACAGTAACCGGCACTGTTTTCTGCTCATCAGACCGCTGAGGCACGCTCTTTTCCGAACCGTCAGGAAATTTGGCGTTTGGTTTAACGCGGAGAATTTCATTTCTAATGTGCAGCAGACGGCGCTCATCTGGCGGATGGGAGTTGAAACCGCTTGGTTGAGTCCTTGAGCCGTTGTTAGAGAGCTTGAGCATAGCACTGTAAAGCCCTACAGGGTCTTCTCCGTTGTCTTGGGCAAGGTGGACCGAGTAGTCGTCAGCCTCAACTTCCTGTTCGCGGCTCCATCCGGCATAGGCTAGGTTTGCTCCTACTCCGACGGCTATATCGCCTACGCCGCCGCCGAAGATATTGCCGAGAATGGAGGCTGCCACGCCGAGACCGGCGGCTCTGTTGACGGTTTTTTCGTAGTGCCCCAGCTTAGCATGTCCCGCTTCGTGGGCCAAAACTCCGTACAGTTCCGCTTTTGTGGACAGCATCGCCAGCAAGCCTGTGGTGACGGTGACAGACTGACCGTTCGTGACCCAGGCGTTGGGTATTTTCTCAACTTTGACGTTGAATGGCAGATTTTCAAGCCCTGTGGCAGAGGCCACCTTGCGCCATACTTTACCTGCGTCCTCGTGAGAGAGTGCTGCTTCTGCCGGCAGTGAGGCCGATATTAAAAAAAATACGGCGAATAGCGCGATGGCGGTGGAATATTTTATTTTCATTCGCAATCCCCCTGTTTCTGTTTGGTGATCCTTATTTTTGTCAATGGCGCCGCTGTTGTTGCGAGATATTATTGTTCGGCGAAAAGCGGCGTGTTGTCTGCGGTGTTTAAGTTTTCGCAGTGAGAGTCTTTTTGCCCAGACCCCTTCCGATATTCACAATTAAATTTTCTGTTAAATAAAGCCCTGCGGCAACCGTACTTTATGAATATTTTCTGATAAAGTCCTCTATCAGCCTTGCTGAAATACTTATTCCCCTGTAGTAATCCGGTATCTCCTTTGGTGCGAACCAGCGCACATCTGTGACCTCAGAGAGTTCCGGCACGATCTCGCCGCTCTCCCATTCGGCGGTAAAGCCGACCATTAGCGAATGGGGAAATGGCCATGGCTGACTGCCGAAGTAGTTGATGTTTTTGATGTGAATGTGGGACTCTTCATATATTTCTCTCATTACGGAGCCTTCTAAATTTTCGCCAGGTTCGGTGAAGCCCGCAAGAACGCTGTACCGCCCCGAAGGGAAATTGATTCCGTGCCCCATGAGCAGATGTCCCTCTTTGACCACTGCGACGATAACGGCCGGGCAGATGACGGGAAAGTACTGTTCTCCACAGGAGGGGCATGACATGGCAAACTCACGGCTGTCAAAGGTCATTTCACTGCCGCACCTTCCGCAAAAACGGTGTGTTCTCTGCCAGTTCATGATGTGAAAGGCTTTGCCCACGCGAAAGAAATTTTGCTCCCCCAATGTGAGCCAAGCGGTACGGCGTTCAAAAGGCGCCAAATTCGGCGGCAGAGTTGCTTGATCCGATAGCTCCGTCCAGAGGTCTCCCTCACTGTCTTCTTTGTCCACAAAACCGCTGTTGATGACGTAATCGGTAAGGGCCTCCGGCAGATGGAAGGGTACTGTTTTGCCGTTGTCCGCCAAGAGGATTTTGCCGTTTTGGAAAAGATAGTGTTTTCTCATTTCCGATCCTCTTATTCTGTCAGCAGCATGTGCCGCAGCCCGCTGTCGTTTACCGTGACGCAATCGGCGCAGCACAGATCCATGGCGGCGCGGACAATGCAGGCTCCCGCCGTGATAATTTCGGCGCGGCGCGGGTCAAGCCCGCGGATTTTTCTGCGGCTTCCGCTTTCAGAGAAGGCATAAAGCTCTATCTGTCTGTCAACCTCTTCCCGCGTCAAAACCGTGCCTGAAACCAAGTCCGCACGGTATTCATCAAGTCCCAGTTTTACCGATGCCATCGAGGTGATGTTGCCTCCCATACCAATTAAAGCCGCACCGGAAGCGGAAATCCCGCTTTTGGCTATCTCCGCGGTAATGGCGTTTTGTGCTGCTTTCAGAGCCGCTGCTGTAAGCGGCGTTTTCAAAAAGTAGTCCTCTGTAAGTCTGATGGCACCGATGTTGAGACTCTTTTGAGCGATAATCACACCGCAGCGCCCGACGACAAATTCGGTGCTGCCGCCTCCGGCGTCAAAGGAGACGGCCAAAGCAGAGGCTGCCGCCGGTACTGCCGTAAGAGCCGCCTTGAAGGAGAGATCTGCTTCCTCTTCTCCAGATAGAACTCTTATCTCTATGCCGGTGCGCTCTTTGACCAGACGTATAAAATCAGCGGCGTTTTTTGCGCTGCGCAGAGCCATTGTGCCGATGATGACGATAGAGTCCGCATTGCAGGAACGGGCTTTTGCCGCATATCTTTCCACGCAGGAGAGCGACCGTGCGATGGCTTCTTCCGTTAGAGTGCCGTGCTCTCTCATGCCGCTGCCAAGTTTGGTTATTTCGTTGATATCTTTAATCATCCTGACGGAAGAGGCCGAGACCTCTGCCATAGAGAGTTTTATTGAGTTTGTGCCGATATCTATTACTGCTTTTATCATCAAACCACCTCAGTAGGCTATTATCATACGGAAATGTCCGTCAAGAGAAGCTAATCAACCGTTTTTATCTTCGTCTATTATAACTATTTTCAATCGCCAGAGGGGAGCATATGCGGTAAAATGTAAAAGAGATTTATTTGATATTTTCGCGGCAGCCGTGCGAAAGAGGGAATTTTTTACCTTAATTTCAGCAAAAGCGCGCGGATTTTGCGCATAAGGGGTATTAATAATGACAAAACCGGTACTTCACATCATCAGCCATACAGACCTCGACGGAGTGACCGCCGCAGCCTTGGCTTGGCACGCCAACAAAGATACGGGGAGAATGCTCAGGGTGACTCTCTGCGGCTACGGAGAGGTTGATAACCTTATTCTTGAAACTTTGGAGAGCGGCCAGGAACCATTGGTGCTAGATCTCTTCTGTCAAAGGGACAACACCGTAGATGCCATTGATAAAATTTGGCAGGCAGATGCGCCTCCCTTCCTCTTCGACCACCACAAGAGCAATTTCGAACGCTATGCAAGCAGGAAATGGGCATTAATTGATGTCAATTACTGTGGTGCGATGGTCTATTGGAACTACCTGATGGCGCAGGATCTTGAACCGGAGCGCCGTGCCCGCGTTCAAGCTATGGAGCCGCTTATTCGTATCGCCAACGATAGAGACCTCTGGCTGGGAAAGATAGCCGATAGCCGCCTTTGGCAGGGTCTGGTGACGGTGTGCGGGCATTGGGGCACGATGATGAGGCTGGCGGAAAACCCTTCCCACGTGCTGACTCAGGCGGAGCGCCTTGCAGCTGAAAGCTTTGTCGCTGACCAGGAGGCTCGCTTCGCCGTTGCCCGCAGTCGGATAATCCGTACAGGGGACGAGCTTTCATTTGTCTGTGACGGTGTTTTGGAGTATGGAGATGTCTCAGACTTTTGCGGTTTGATCTTGGACAGAGATGACAACCCGCCGCAGGTGGCCGCTGTTGCCGCTAAAAGAATGGGCGGAGATTGGGCGGTCTCACTGCGAAGCCGTGACGGGCTGGCGGGGAGAGTGATGTCTCTTCTCAAAGACGGGCGCAAAGTGCGCGGCGGCGGTCACGGAGATGCCTCGGCTCTCTATTTTCCTTCAAACTACACAGAAATGCAGATAAAAGACTCTCTGCTGGCTGCCATCAGAGTGCAGATAGAAAAAGAGGCCTCGCCAAAAGTTACATTGGGAGACCTTTTCAAAGGGCTGGCTTAACATTTTGAAATCCATTGCGATTCTTTACGCATCGGAAGGCACTGGACACAAATCGGCGGCGGAGGCACTGAGAGATAGATTCCTCATGGACAACCCCGATGGGCATGTGCTTTGCCGAGATGTTCTCGACTACATTCCCCGTTTTATGCACCGCATTGTCTCAGACGGCTATCTTTTTATGGCGCGCCGCACACCGTGGGCCTGGGGCTGGTTTTATTGGAGCTCCGACCGCCCCTCGCTGCAGGCTGGCTGCTTTGATAAAATCCATGATGCCATATGCGCGCGCTACATGCCGCTGATGGAGGCGGATATGTACCGTGAGAAGGTGGAGGCGGTCTTTTTTACCCATTACTTTGCCGCTGCTAACATCGCCGTCCGCAACAGCGGGCGTTTTCCCGTATTTTATGTCAACACTGATTTTGTCTGCCACAGATTTCAGCGCAGCAAAGTTTTCCGCGCCTCCTTTGTCGCCAGTCCCATTGCCGTCAAACAGCATCTTGATGACTGCATCGCTCCAGTTGTGGACGCAGGCATTCCCATTGCCCCCAAATACGCCTCTTTACCCTCAAAAGAGGAAGCGCGCAGGAGCCTTGGCGTAGCATCGGAGGAAAAGCTTGTCATCGTCAGCGGCGGCGGCATCGGCGCCGGATCGGTGATGAAGGCGTCAGCCTCGCTCTCGGCTTCGCCGGAGATAAAAACTATCGTCATCTGCGGCAATAACAAGCAACTTTATGGCAGGCTGGCAGATAAATACGCCCGCTTACCTAACATAAAAATTGTCGGCTTTGTCCCTGACATGGAAAAATACTATGCCGCCGCTGACCTTGGTATCATGAAGCCCGGCGGGCTCTCCCTCTCTGAATCCTTGGCAGCACGCCTGCCGCTGCTCCTCATGGATCCAATACCGGGACAGGAACAGCTGAACATGGATTACGTCTGCCGCGAGGGAGCGGCTTTGCCGCTGGCGTCACCAAGTACCGCGGCATGCGAGGCTGTGAGTCTACTTAGTGACAGTCCCCGCATGGCCGCCATTCATCGCGGTATTGAAAAAATTTCCCGCCCGAACGCGGCGGCTGAAATACTGAAAGAAGCGGCTCTCTGCTTATAAACAGAAAGCCGCTTCCACAACAGATGTAATTTTACGTCGCTTATTAGCGCGAAAAATAAACTCTCCGTATCAGTACTTTTAATTAAACCCCACCATTACTCCGGCGATGACAAAAATGGAACCGAAAAGGAATAGAACTCCCTGAAACTTTATCTGCCACTTAGCCCATGTAGCCCAGTCGATATGAGCGGCGCCTATGCATGCCATCAGGCAGCCTGATGTCGGGACAATGAGGTTGGTGAAGCCGTCACCGAGCTGGAAGGCTAGCACCGCTACCTGACGGGTGATACCGGCGATATCTGCGAGAGGCGCCATCAGCGGCATTGTCAAAGCTGCCTGTCCGGAGCCGGAAACGACAAAGAAATTAAATACTGACTGGAACAAATACATAATCCATGCGGAAAATGCCGGGGAAAGGCCGGAAATCATCAGCCCCGCATTGTGAAGTACGGTATTCAGAACGGTAGGTTCTGTGGGGGAATCTCCGCCTAGCACGAGAATGATACCCTTCGCCATACCGACAACCATTGCCGCGCCGAGAAGATCTGCCGCACCGGAGCGGAAAGATGAAGCTATATCGTTAACCTTCATGCCTCCCAGCTTGAAAACAATGCCGATGATACCTCCCACAAGTCCCATAATGAAGAACTGTGTGGCGATTTCGGGAATGTAATAGCCCTTTTCGACGACGCCCCAAATTATCCAGACGATGCCGGCTGCGATTGTGAAAATAACCAGAGCGTGTCCTGTGCCGAAAGTTTCCTGCGAATCATTGGCAGAGGAAAGTTCATTGCGGAAAAACTCATCTGACTCACGCACGGGTGAGGAGAGCGGGTTTTTGCGGATTTTCGCGGCGTAGATCGAAGTGTAGACAATGCCCAAAGCGGTGAAAAACACCCACATAACAATACGGAAGCCTGCGCCCGAAAGAACGGGAATCTGTGAGATACCTTGGGCGATAGCGACACTGAAGGGGTTCATCCACGAAGTGGCAAAGCCAATCTGTGTGGCGCAGTAGGTGATCATTACCGCTACGATGGAGTCATAGCCGAGGGCGATAACTACCGGAACGACAATAAGGACAAATGGTATCGCCTCTTCCCCCATACCGAATACCGCTCCTCCGAGCGAAAAAAGGCTAAAGAGAAGGGGGATAATCAAACGGTCCATGCCCTTGGTCTTGCTGATCATCCTCTTGATGCCGCACTCAACGGCTCCGGTGCGCAAAATAATGCCGAAAGCGCCGCCGACAATCAAAATAAAAATCATTACCCCAACGGCAGATCCCCACTTGTCTCCGGCCACCATGCCTTCAAAAGCATAATTTAAAAATCCGACCTCGCCATATGGTTCAAAAAGCTTAATCCCCTCTTTCACCGGTGCGCCGCTCTTGTCCAGAGTGTATTTAAACGACTCGGGAATAAGGACGTTGCGAGTCTTTTCCGTGGTTCCCATGGTGTACTTGATTTCCTTGGTCTCAAACTGACCTACGGGAACTGTCCATGTGAGCAGTGCGGCCAGCATGACAACGAAAAAGATAATAATATAAGTGTCGGGAACGGTTCTTGTTTTGTTCTGCACTTGCTGTGCCATATTTTTTGCCTCCTATAATTGAATTTTTTTGTTAAGAAGAGCTAAAGATCAGCAATGAAAGGGGTCTTGCAAAGTCAGTATCCCTCCTCTTTTTTTGCCCTTGGCTGTAAAAATAGATACGTGAGCAAATTTTGTTTGCACACGATATCATAACGTATCCAATATTGCAATATGTATACAAATGAATCAATTGAGTTCACTTAAAGTACGATTAGCAATAACTTTATTGTTTAAATGTAAGCTTTTGTGTTAATCCGCAGGACTGAATTTTGGCTTGACTAATGGAGCGTACAGCTCTTATGATATCTGCGTTCGGTTTTGCGTATACAAAATATAATAATGTATACGTTATAACAAAAATGTCGGAGGTCAAGATGAGTACATCAGTTGACGCTAAAGCGCTGGAGACGGTGCACAACCATGTGACGGAAATGTATGCCGACCACAAGCTGCAGCCGGGAGAGTGCATCTTTGAAACGGCTCTTGCTCTAGAACTTAACTTGAGCAGAACTCCTGTGCGTGATGCGCTGGGACGCCTTGCCGCAAACGGCTTTCTCGAACAATATCCAGGCAAGAGGGGCTACTTTGTTCCGCGCCTTGCCTTTGCCGATATGAAAGAAGCCTTTGAGGCGCGTGAGTCTCTGGAAGAAAAAATTGGTTTTCTGGCTGCGGAAAAGGCGCAGAAGGCTGACTTGGCACTTCTTTCCAATTACAACGAACAAGAGATAAAATTTTTTGACTGCGGCAAAACGATTGACTACATGAAGGCCAACGACTCCTTCCATCTGACAATGGTCAAGGTCGCGCAAAACAAATATATAGAGAGGGTTTATGGACCTATCTATTGGCGGACGCAGCTCTATGTCTACTACTTAGGACCCTTTAAGCGTGAGGAGCGGGAGTTGTTTGCGATGGTTGATTACAAAAGCGACACGCCCCATGAACACGCCCATATTATTGAAGCTGTGGAGCGAAGAGACGCTTCTGCGGCAGCAGCGCGCTGCTTGGAGCATGTCCGCTCCACTTTTGCCCATCGGCTATCACGCCAGTACAGCGCTCCAAAAGAGGTATTTAATAAGCTATTGCAGACAAAGACAATGGAGGAAAAATAATGTTCACACTGATTAAAAATGCGGAAATTTTTGCGCCTGAACCGCTCGGCACGGCATCGGTTCTTTTTTGCGGCGGTACAATCGCTTGGCTGGGAAAAGACTTTCCCGCAGAAAAAACACTGCCGGGGCTGAAAGTTGTTGAGGCGCGGGGAATGGTGCTGATGCCCGGTATTGTTGACGGACATGTGCATATTACCGGGGGAGGCGGTGAGGGGGGCGGTGCCACGCGCACTCCCGAGCTGCTGCTCTCCGACATGGTGCGCGGCGGCGTCACCACGGTTGTAGGACTTTCCGGCACAGACGATGTCACCCGCAGCACAGCCGCCCTTATCGCCAAAGCCAACGGGCTGATTGCCGAAGGCATGAGCGCCTGGGCAATGAGCGGCTCTTACCAGCTGCCCATTAAACCCGTCTGCTCCACCATCAGGGAGGATATCTGCCTCATCGACAGAATAATCGGCGTTGGTGAAATAGCCATCTCTGACCACCGTTCGTCACAGCCTACATTTGAAGAGTTTATCCAAGTGGCGGCGGCGGCGCGGGTGGGCGGTATGCTGGGAGGCAAAAGCGGCGTGGTTAATATTCACCTGGGGGACGGCAAAAGCGGGCTGGACTACCTTTTCCGTGCGGCGGAGACGGAAATTCCCCTCTCACAGTTCATGCCCACACACCTTAACAGGAACCCTGACCTCTTTGAGCAGGCACGCAAATATGCCGCTATGGGCGGTTATGTGGACTTCACCAGCAGCACGATTCCGCTCTTCCTCGAAGAGGGAGAGGTGAAATGCAGCCGTGCAGTGAAGATTATGCTTGATGACGGAGTGCCGGCGGCGAGAATATCCATCAGCTCCGACGGGCAGGGCTCGATGCCGATGTTTAATGAGAAGGGCGATTTTACCGGTCTGACGATTGGACGCGTTACCGCCAACCACGGAGAGTTTGTCGATATGGTGGGCGAGGGTATCGAGATGGAGGATGCCGTGACGGTAGTCTCTGCCGCAACAGCCGACCACTACAAGCTGCCGCGCAAAGGTCACATCAAAGAGGGCTATGATGCGGACGCGCTTCTTCTTGACAGCTCCTTGGCAATAAAATATGTTTTCGCCAAAGGACAAATGATGATGGAAGAGGGACAAGTGATCGTCAAAGGCACTTTTGAGAACTAGAGAAACACTGATTTGCACAGCTCGTGCCGCAGGCAGACCGCATCAGCCGCATGGCGTATTGATATACGCAAAAGAGGCTGATGTGGGCTGTCTGTTTGACTATTGGCGAATAAACTAAGTTCGGCTTACGCAAGCCAAAGCTTTGTGAAAATCACTTATTGTGCAAAACGGGGGCCACAGTTTGCCTCTTTGCCGATAATCATCAGACGATGCACCGGCTATTATTGGCGGCGGCGATCTAGTTAACGGTTCCTAAATAATTAAAATACCAAGCGCGGATCACTCCGTAATTTTAAAAGCATATCTTATAATTTAGCGGGTAAGAACTTTGACAAATGGCAGAGTCATCTTCCGCTTAAACGTATAATTGCTGATTGTCAGCGCTTTATGCCATAAATCAACAAAATAGACGATACCCTCTGGTCTTCTTTTTGTTATTCTTCGAAGAGAAAGGGTGGTGTTAAATTTGAAATTTAAAAAAATCTTGGCAGCTTTTCTTGTATGCGCGGTGCTCTTTGTCTCAGCTCCTTTGGCGTCCGCGATAGACCTTGGGGATATTCTCAAGGATGCTGCTATAACAGTGGTAGCCGGTACGGCGGTAAAAGCCTTAGCACCGCAGCTCAACGACTTTATTAACACACTGACATTTAACAAGGGTATCGGTTATGATGGCTATACCAAAGTTGTTCCGATACTTTCCATTGGCAGCGGCACAAGAGTCGGTGCGGCTCAGGTCGGAGCGAATACAAAAACCGCTATTGATAATACAAAGGCAGTAGCCCAGCTTGAAGGCGAGTTTAAGAGCATCAGAGCGAAAGCCCTGATCCCCATTGATTCCGAGAACCCCATTAAGCAGTTTAAAAGAGTTAAGGGAGTAGGCGTCACGGCAATTATCGACGTAAAACTGTAATATCTTAACCTTTAACTGACTGTCATCAATAAAAACCCCGCTATTTTGGTGAATCACTCACTAAAACAGCGGGGTTTTTGTCATTTGTACGGGGGGAGAAAAAAGCATGGTTTCTCCTCCCCGTACTTAAGTACACTATTGACGTTTGCTGCGCTATTTTTTGCAGCCTCTTTGCGTTTTTGCCTCGAGAGGAGAGCGTAGGCTGATGCCCTGTTCGCTGTCAGACGTTGTCTTTTGCCTTCTGCTTGGCATCGTGTCTTCAGCAGAATGACGCTTACTTTGGGAGCTGAACAATGCGGGAGGAAAACCTTGTAGGCTCTCCTCCCGCACTTACCTGTACTATTGACGTTTAACGCGCTATTTTTTTGCAGCCTCTTTCTGCGCCTCCGCATCAAGAGGAGCCCAGCCGCCGCCTAGGGCCTTGTAGATGCGCACCACATCAGATGTCATCTGTCCCTCGCTGATGGCGAACTGTTCCGATAAAGTTAGCAGAGCGCGCTGCGCACTGATAACGTTGTTAAAGTCGGTGAGTCCGTTTTTGTACTTGTCATTAGCCACATCGAGAGCTATTTTAGCCGCAGTGTATCCGCGTTTCAGCGATTCATTGCGCTTACGTTCCTGAACGCTTGCTGTAAGTGCGTTGCGCACTTCACCCACTGCTGTCAGCACCGTCTGTTCATAGGCGGCTAGAAGCTGTTCCTGTTTTGCCCCCTGAACTTTGATGTTGTTCTTAATCGCGCCCCAGTGGAAGATCGGCCAGGTTATTTTGGGGCCGAAGCTGAACGCCTTAGCCGGCCCTTCAAAGAGGCTGCCTGTGTCGGTGGCTTCCGTGCCTATTGAGCCTACAAGGTAGAATTTGGGCCAGAGGTCGGCTTGCGCTGATTTTTTGCGCGCGATTTGCGCTGCCAGCTGCCTTTCGGCGGCTTTGATGTCAGGTCTCTGACGCAGAGCCTCGGCGGGAATGCCGATGAGGTTGACGTCTGCGGCTTTGGGCAGAGGTTTTTGTTCTTTCAGCATCTCTTCCAGCCCGCCGGGGACGACGCCTGTGAGTACCGCCAGCCCGTTTTTGACCTCTTCAATGTTGGTTTCAAGAGGCGGTATGGCAGAACGTGTCTGCTCCATCGTGTATTTTGCCTGATTGAGAGCCAATTCATCGCTCAAACCGGCGTTAACCCTGGAGCTGAGCATATCCAAAGTCTGCATTTGCAGGTCGAGGTTGTTTTTGGCGATTGCCAGACGTTCCTGCAAGGTGCGTAGTGTCAGGTAGTTCAGTGCCACTTCCGAAGAGAGCGTTACCCAGGCCGCATGCAGTGAGGCGTACTGAGCTTCCAGTGTCGCAACTCCCGCTTTTGTCGCCTGTCTGCGTCCGCCGAAGATGTCTATTTCCCAGGAAGCGTCAATGCCCAAGCGGTAGAGGTCGGTCGTTTTTCCTGTTCCTCCCTTAGTCACCGGAGTGTTGCCGCGGTTCCAATAGTTTGTCGTGTCGAGCCATGGCAGCGCCGCGGCTTTGGTGATGCCAAGCGAGGCCCTTGCTTCTGTTACCTTAGAGCGGGCGGAGGCGAGGTCTCTGTTGTTTTCCAAAGACATCATAATCAACTTTGTCAAAGTATCGTCTCCCAGAGAGTCCCACCAAGCGGCTAAGACTTCCGCCTTAGGAGCTTCTGCCGCCTCTTTTGACAGCGCGGGAATGGGATAGCGTTTGGCAAGCTCCAGCCACTGACCTTCTGTCAGCTCTATATCCTTGGAGACAGGGGGTGTTTCAGCGGCTGCCGCCTCAAAGGAGAATAGGGCTGCTAAGAGTATGGCTGACAGGACAATTTTAATTTTTCTCATTTTCACGCACCTCTTTTTCCTTCGGTACGGCGTTGCCGACTCGTCCCTTGACTCTCTCACGGAAGCCCTGGAAGAGGACGTAGAGAGCGGGGATGATAAAGATACCGATGATTGTTGCGGCGTTCATGCCGAAGAACATGGTTGTTCCCACGTGAACACGGCTGGAAGCTCCCGCTCCCGTGGCGAAGAGCATCGGCAGTACTCCGAGAACGCAGGTGAAGGCGGTCATCAAAACGGCGCGGAAACGTTCGCTGGCGGCGACGGCGGCTGCCTGTATGAGCGGCAGACCGTGCTCTTCCCTCTGTTCCTTGGCGAATTCAACGATCAAAATAGCGTTCTTGGCGGCGAGTCCGATGAGCAGCAAAATACCGAGCTGAGCATAGATACTTATCGGCAGTTTCATAATAGTAAGCCCCGCCAGAGCTCCCAACATGGCCACAGGCAGAGAAAGCATGACCGGTACAGGAACAGTCCAGCTTTCATATTGGGCGACCAGGAAGAGATATCCAAAAATAAGCGCGATCGCAAGTATGACGGCAATCTGCCCTGAAGCCTGCTGCTCTTGGTATGTCATTCCGGACCACTCATATTCGTATCCTTCCGGCAGGTCTTTCGCCAGTTCTTTAATTCTGCTGATACCCTGCCCAGAAGAGAAGCCCGGCTTCATCACAACTGTGATGGCGGCACTGGGGAAGAGGTTGTAACGGTTGATAGAGCGCGGAGCCAGAGTCTTTTTGATGGTGACAAGGCTCTGCAGCGGCACGGGGCTGCCGGTGCTGCTGTTTACATAGATGCCTTTGATGCTGTCAATTTTATTTCTGAACTTCCAGTCAGACTGCACCATAACTTTATTGACCTGTGTGCCGATATTGATGTCGTTGATGTAGGCAGAACCGAAATATGTCTGCAAAGTGCTGAATATCGTTCCCACCGGCACATTGAACATCTCCGCCTTGGCTCTGTCAATGTCAAGGAAGAGGTGAGGCGTGTCCGCTGTGTAGGAGGTAAAGGCATAGAGCACTTCCGGCGCTTGATTTATCTTCGCCAGAAAGCCTCCCGTTACTGTTGCCAGCTTTTCCGGGTCGTTCTCCAGCCTTGACTGCAAACGCAGGTCAAGACCGCCGCTCATTCCCAG
>CAZFWP010000016.1:0-25605 GCA_964522805.1 uncultured Synergistaceae bacterium
CGAACAGGCAGCAGCCCATGCGGCTGACGGCTATGCGCGCGCCGGCAAGAAACCCGGCGTCTGTGTGGCCACCTCCGGCCCCGGCGCTGCAAACCTTGTAACAGGGCTGGCCACAGCTAATATGGACTCAGCTCCGGTGGTGGCGATCACAGGACAGGTACCCACAAACGTCATCGGTACAGACGCTTTCCAGGAGGCGGACATTGTTGGTGCAACACTGCCGCTGATCAAACACAGCATGCAGGTTCGCTCGCCTGAACAAATACCAGTGGCAATCAAAAAAGCCTTTTTTATCGCTTCAACAGGACGTCCGGGAGCAGTACTCGTAGACGTTCCAGCTAATGTCCAAAAGGCTATGGGTGACTACCATTTCCCTGAAAAAGTAGAGCTCCCAGGATACCATCCTCAGAATATTCTGGATATCAGCGCACTTGACGAAGCTGTGGCTATGCTGGAAAACGCACAAAGACCGGTAATTTTTGCCGGAGGCGGCGTAATCTGCTCTGGTGCCTCGGAAAAACTGACCAAATTCGCGGAAAAAATGGAAATACCCGTCACCACAACATTGTTAGGCAAAGGGGCATTTCCCGAATCACACCCGCTGGGACTCTCCCTCGGTATGGCTGGAATGCACGGACACCCTGCGGCCAACAAAGCTCTAATGACAGCAGATGTCATTCTTGCCATAGGTTCACGCTTCAGCGACAGAACCACGGGTAACCGCTCGCGCTTCGCCGCCGATGCAAAAATAATTCATATTGACCTCGACCCGGCGGAAATAGATAAGGCAATAGGCACTGATGTGTGGTTAGTGGGAGATGCCGGCTGTGTAATAGACGCTCTGGCAGCAGCAGTAAAGAAAAAAAATAACAACCGCGGAGAATGGCTCAGCGAGCTTGAAAACATAAAAAAGAAAGAACCCATTCCCCGCAATAGCTTCCAAGGACAAATTGCTCCTTGGCAAATACTCGAAAAGTTGCGGGAGATGACCGGAGGACAGGCGATATTGACTACAGAAGTTGGACAAAACCAGATGTGGTCCGCCCAGCACTATAAAACAGAAGCACCACGGAGTTTTCTGACTTCCGGCGGCTTGGGAACCATGGGCTTCGGCTTTCCAGCAGCGATTGGAGCGACATACGCACGCCCTGACCTGCCGGTATTCTGCGCCGCCGGTGACGGCAGCTTGATGATGAACATACAGGAATTGGATACATGTTCCCGATATAACATCCCCGTGAAAATTTTGCTCTTTAACAACGCCTGCCTCGGCAATGTCAGGCAATGGCAGCAGATGTTCTATAATAAACGCTATTCAAACACCATCTACAGCAGCAACCCCGACTTTGTCGCCGTTGCTGAAGCAATGGGAGTAAAAGGATTTTCCGCCTCGGCTCCCGAAGATATACGCAGTGCTCTTGAAAAAGCTATGGCGGTAGACGGTCCCGCACTTATAAACTT
The DNA here is from genome assembly GCA_964522805.1 of uncultured Synergistaceae bacterium. Lineage (GTDB taxonomy): Bacteria > Synergistota > Synergistia > Synergistales > Synergistaceae > CAZBYL01. The sequence goes on from CAZFWP010000016.1 coordinate 1,462, forward strand.
CTGTATCCCACAGGAGGCTCTCGTAATGCCCATGGTCACCCCGGGAGACGCAATCGACAAAATGGTCTTTAATTAAACAAATCTTTAACTCCCACCGTTACGGCCAATAGCGCCGCGACGGGTGGGGGTTAAATATTTTTTTACAAAAAATACTATATGGAGGCAAAATAAATGAACAGCGATAAAGCAAAAGCAGGGTTTCAAAGAAGTCCGCACCGCTCTCTGTTAAAGGCGGCAGGTTATTCCGATTGGGAGATTGAGCGTCCGTGGATAGGCATCGCCAATTCCTACAACGCAATCATTCCCGGGCACATACATCTTCGTACAATTGTTGAGGCGGTAAAAGCTGGAATATACGCCGCCGGAGGACTACCGATAGAATTTCCGGTAATCGGTGTCTGCGACGGCATCGCCATGAATCACGAAGGCATGAAATTCTCTCTTCCCAGCAGAGAACTAATTATGGACTCTGTAGAGATAATGGCTCGCGGCCACGCATTTGACGGTCTCGTATTAGTACCCAACTGCGACAAAATTATTCCAGGCATGGCGATGGCGGCAGCTAAGCTCAACATTCCCGCGGTAGTTATCTCCGGAGGTCCGATGATGGCAGGCTCACACAAGGGCAAAGCGCTGGATCTCAACAGCGTCTTTGAAGGAGTTGGCAAGCGCGCTGCGGGGCTGATAAATGACAAAGAGCTCCGCGACATAGAAGATAACGCCTGCCCTGGCTGCGGCTCCTGTTCAGGCATGTTTACTGCCAACACCATGAACTGCATGATGGAAGCACTGGGACTGGGACTCCCAGGCAACGGCACAATACCGGCAGTGCACGCCGGGCGTGTGCGTCTTGCCAAAGAGGCCGGACGCGCTGTCATGAACCTTGTAGAAAAAAACATCAAGCCGCGCGACATCCTCACGCAGGAAGCCTTTGAAAACGCAGTGGCAGTTGACTTGGCACTCGGCGGCTCTACCAACACCTCCTTGCATTTACCGGCAATAGCTTGGGCTGCCGGGCTTAAACTGTCTCTAGACGCATTTAACACAATCGGCGCCAAGGTCCCTCACCTCTGCTCCATGAGCCCCGGAGGACAGCACCACATTGAAGATCTCTGGCAGGCTGGAGGAGTTCAGGCCCTAATGGCTCAGCTTCTCAAAGGCGGACTGCTTGAAGGAGAAGTCATCACAGTTACCGGCAAAAAGATGAAAGAAAATCTTGAAGGCTGTGAAGTTGCAGATGCGGAAACGATCCGTCCCTTAGACAGACCCTACCATAAAGAGGGCGGACTGGCCTTTATTAAAGGAACGCTGGCACCTCTTGGCAGCATTGTCAAACAAGCAGCTGTAGCTCCGGAGATGCTTGTCCACGAAGGGCCGGCGCGTGTATTCGAATGTGAAGAAGATGCCAGCCGCGCCATCCTCAATAACGAAATCAACGACGGCGACGTAGTTGTCATCCGCAACGAAGGACCCAAGGGCGGCCCTGGAATGAGAGAGATGCTTACTCCCACTTCAGCAATAATGGGACAGGGCAAGGGCGGCACGGTGGCCCTAATCACCGACGGTCGCTTCTCCGGAGCCACAAGGGGTGCGTCAATCGGACATGTATCTCCCGAAGCTGCTGCAGGCGGCCCCATCGGACTGGTTGAAGAGGGAGACCTCATCTACATCAACATTCCCGAAAAAAGGCTCGATCTCAAAGTAAGTGAGGAGGTTTTGGCGGAACGCAGAAAACATTTCACTCCCAAGCCGCAAAAGGTGGAAAGTGCTTTCCTCAATCGCTACAGAGCCTTCGCTACCAGCGGCGTAGAAGGTGCTGTTCTGAGAGAAGAATAAAAAACAGCAGGTAAAAGAGTCCCCTCCTAGCAATACATTAACATTAAAACCAGCCGAGGGGACTTTTCTTTTTCTCAAAACTGCGGCAAAGATAGCTCCAATAAATATGCAATATCAGATAATACCATAATTGAAAACCACGAAAGACATCTTAAAACAAGGTGGAATAAAAAATGAAGTTTATTGAAAAACTAAGCAATCTTGTCGGGAAATACATGGCTGTTATCGTTGTCCTCGTCGCAGCCACCGCACTCTTTATGCCAGAGACACTTATCTGGATTAAGACAAAATGGATAACCACTTTGCTGATGATAGTAATGTTCGGCATGGGGCTTACCCTCAAACCAGAAGATTTTGTCATCGTTTTTAAAAGACCCAAGGATATAATTCTGGGCTGCGCTGCTCAGTTCATCATCATGCCGTTCTTGGCCTTCGCTCTGGGCAAAGCATTTGCACTTGATGACGCTCTGCTTGTGGGAGTAATATTGGTAGGAACATGCCCCGGAGGAACAGCCTCAAACGTCATGACATATCTGGGCAAGGGAGATGTGGCACTATCCGTGGGCATGACAAGCGTTTCTACACTGCTTGCGCCAGTTCTCACCCCCGCTCTCACCTATTTGCTGCTGAAAGAAACTATCACAGTGGATACCGCTGCCATGTTCCTCTCCATTGTAAAAGTAGTCATTCTCCCCATCGCCGGCGGATTTCTTATCAACAGATACTTTAACGAAGCGACACAAAAGGCTGTCAAGGCTCTGCCGCTAGTCTCTGTTGTGGCCATTGTAATGATCATCGCCTCTGTCGTTGCAGCCAATTCAGCAAAGATTATGGACACAGGAATGATCGTTTTTGTCGTCGTTATTCTGCACAACCTTCTTGGTTACGCGCTTGGCTACGCCGCAGCTAAAATAGCGCGCGCGCCGCTCGCCAAAAAGAAAGCCATAGCTATCGAAGTCGGAATGCAGAATTCAGGGCTGGCCGCCAGCCTTGCCGCTACTTCATTCCCCTCTTTGGCACTAGCCACCGTTCCCGGCGCCATCTTCAGCGTCTGGCACAACCTATCGGGAGCGATATTGGCAAACATCTTCGCCAATATGGAAGATAAAGAACAATAACTTAGAAAAAAGAGCGTCTGCGCCGCAATAAGGCGCAGGCGTTCTTGGTTAACTTGCAGAGATACTATAAAATAAATTTGCCAATTCAGACAAAAAACTTATCGCAAAGGAAGAGATAAACCATGGCAGGAGAAATCAAAATAAGCGCGGCATGGGACAACGCCATTTTCTGCACCTGCGTTGATCGCGCTTGCCCCAATAATCCTGCGAACTGCGCTTTGGGCTGCACCCCTTGTGTTGAGAAATGCCTTAGTGAAAACGAAATTCCCGTTTGTTTTTTTAGAAAACAGCAGCCTAACATGGATCGCAAGCAAGATTATTCCTTCGAGGGATTCGCCCGTTTTACATTAAAGAACAGCGACAGCAAGGAAAAGCTGAATAAATAACAACCCTTTAATGGCACAATGCGTGTATTCCGCTGACTATAAGCAGGGAGCAAAAATCAAGCTTGCTTTCTTCACTAATCGCCTATTTGCTCTCTAGATACGCCCACATCAAAGGCAAATAAGATAAATTGCGATAATCCCTCATAATAATATAAGGCATAAAAGCCGTTTAACCTTTAATAGCAACAGAATGTTAAATAGTACAAGATAAAACTATTGCTATATTTTCATTTTGCTTACTTTTTAATGGTTTTACTATTTTTTGTAAATTATCTGTTGACAAAAACAGAATCCAAACATATCATTAAAAGATGCAGTCCCAATAAAAGTTAAACGCAATGATGGAGTTAAGCCCCGGTTTATGGACGTTACAGAGAGTCGGCAGAAGGTGAGAGCTGATACCGAAGTAACCGGACGCAGTCTCGCTCCGGAGCGGAGTCCCCGAACGTATTACCATTAAGGGACTACGGACACACCGTCAAGTGTTTAATAGAGAGGCCGCGCGTATCTTTGCGGCAACCAGGGTGGTACCGCGAATAAATTCGTCCCCGGGGCATTGTTTGCCCCGGGGATTTTTATTACCAATTTGAAGGGATGAAGAGACATGACAAGAGTAAGGCTGACAGACATCACACTGAGAGAAAATGCAAAAGCACAGGAGAACACACTCAGTTTCAAAGAAATGATTGAGATTTCCAAAATACTGGACAGGCTACACCTTGACACGATCACACTTGCTCCGATAGTTAACGTAAAGGTTGACTCTCTCCTCGTGAGAACTATCGCTTCGGCGGTAAAAAATAGCACCTTGTCCATTCCTGTCGGTTTTTCCTTGGAATCTGTAGATGACGCTTGGAATGCTGTGTGCAATGCCGTTAACCCGCGCCTGTGCGTTGAAATACCTGTTTCCATCGTGCAAATGGAATTTGTCTGCCGCCAAAAACCGGCGGATGTTTTAAATATGGTCTCATCTCTCGTCAAAAAGAGCAGAGAGTATTGCGCCGATGTTGAGTTCGCCGCTCTTGACGCAACACGCAGCGAAATGGACTTCCTCATCAAAACAATAGAAGCCGCCATTGAGTCAGGTGCCTCAACGATCACTCTCTGTGACTCTGCGGGAATTATGTTTCCCCATGAATTCAGCGAATTTATCATCTCACTGTACGAAAAAGTTCCCGCGCTTAAAAATGTAAATCTGTCCGTGCAATGCTCCGATGCCTTGCATATGGCGGCGGCCTGCGCCGTTACCGCAGTACAGAATGGAGCTGCGGAAATCCGCGTCGCTGTTACAGCAAAAGAGGTCCCTGCCATTGAAACCGCAGTTCACATTATCGGCAGCCGCGGGGACAGTGCAGGATTCACATGCGGAGTGAAGACAACAGAACTTCACCGCCTCTTAGGCCAGATTAACTGGATTACCAGAGCAGAACGCAGCAAAACTTCGGCTTTTGACACCGGCGTGAAAATAACCCACTCAAAAGATATACGCCTGGACCTGAACGACAATATGAGCACGGTCTGCAAGGCGGTGCGAGAGTTGGGCTATGACCTCTCGGAAGAAGACCAAGCGAAGGTTTTTGAGACTTTCACTAATGTCGCCGAAAAGAAGTCTGTCGGCACCAAAGAGTTGGAAGCCATTATCGCCTCTGTGGCTTTGCAGGTGCCGCCTACTTATAAACTGGTAAGCTTTGTCATTAACAGCGGCAATATTATCAACGCTACCGCCAACATCCACTTTAAAAAAGATGACCAGGACCATTTTGGACTCGCAGTGGGAGACGGCCCAATCGACGCCGCCTTCCTCGCCATAGAGCAAATAACCGGGCACCACTATGAACTTGATGATTTTCAGATTCAGGCCGTCACCGAGGGTCGGGAAGCCATGGGCTCCACGTTGGTAAAGCTGCGCGCCAACGGCAAACTTTACTCCGGAAACGGTATTTCCACCGACATTATCGGTTCCAGTATCAGAGCATACCTGAATGCACTGAATAAAATCGCCTATGAGGAGAATCACAGATAATGAAGCTCTCTTTTTCAACCTTTGGCTGGACTGGCTGCACATGGAACGAACTCTGCTCCATGGCGGAAGATATCGGCTTTGCCGGCATAGAAATTCATAATATTCACGAACCAATATTTTCCGGCAAGAGCGGGATCTTTGACCCGTCCACAGCAAATGCGGCATACAGAGACATGTCGGAGAGGGGCATCAGGATTCCCTGCATCGACACCTCCTGCGATATCGCCGACCCATCAAAAAAAGACGAGGCAATCGGCGAGATTAGCACATATATAGAAAACGCCCGCAGCCTGCACATTCCTTATGTGCGCATCGGCGCCAGAAACTGCGGGGCTGATAAGGATATTCAAAAAGCGACCACCGAGGATGTCATCAAAGCTACTTTATCTTTGGCGCAGAAACATGGCATCACGCTGCTTGTAGAGACAATCGCCGCCTATTCTGATACCAAATTCCTCTGTGAAGTGCTGGATATTTTCGCCTGCGACAACTTAGGGGCACTATGGGATATGCAGCACACAGTACGTACCGCAGAAGAGAGTCCCGAAACCACAGTGAAAAATCTCGGCGCCTATATTAAGCATGTCCACCTTAAAGATTCTGAGGTTGTGAACGGACAGATGGAATACAGACTTATCGGCGAGGGCAGCCTGCCCATCGGAGATATGGTGCGTTCGCTCTACTCGATTAACTATGACGGTTTTATCTCTTTGGAGTGGGAACCTCATTGGATTGAGGAAATTGACAATCTTGAGCTGATCGCTCTCCATTTCTGTAACTTTATGAGCCGTTTCGGAGATACAGCACGCCAGACAAAGGCAAAGCGCCTCTATGATAATAAACGCGGAACAGGAAAGTTCGTCTGGCAGAAGGACAAACTGATAGACTATACGTTCCCTCAGTTACTTGACAGACTCGTCGAAGAGTTTCCCGACCAGTACGCCTTTAAGTACACGACCTTGGATTACACCAGGACGTATTCTCAATTCCGAGACGATGTGGACAGGTTCGCCCGAGCTCTAATATCATTGGGAGTCGGCCCCAGAACACATGTGGCCATTTGGGCTACAAATCTGCCTCAGTGGTATATCGCCTTTTGGGCAGTAACAAAGATAGGGGCTGTGCTGGTAACAGTAAATACGGCTTATAAAATTCATGAGGCGGAATATCTGCTGCGTCAGTCTGACACACATACGCTGATAATGATTGACGGTTTCAGAGACTCTAATTATCACGACATCGTCAATGAACTCTGTCCCGAACTGAAAACAGCAAAAGCTGGAAAGCCTCTGACGTGCAAACGCCTGCCATTTTTGCGCAATATCATCACCGTTGATTTCCGCATGGATGGCTGTCTCACATGGGATGAAGCCATGGCACGATATGAAATGGTACCTATAGAAGAAGTGCGCCGCATGGCGGCGGCGGTCAACATTCACGATGTCTGTAATATGCAGTACACATCTGGTACCACCGGGTTCCCCAAAGGCGTTATGCTCACACATTACAATGTGGTCAACAACGGCAAGTGTATCGGCGATAGAATGGATCTTTCAACTGCGGACAGAATGATGATACAGGTACCGATGTTCCATTGTTTTGGCATGGTGCTGGCGATGACAGCCGCCATAACGCACGGAGCATCTATGATGCCCCTGCCTTATTTTTCTACCAAAGCCTCTCTTTCATGCATAAATCAGGAGCGTATAACCTGCTTCCACGGCGTACCAACAATGTTTATCGCCATGATGGAACATGAAGACTTCGCCAAGACAGATTTTTCTTATGTGAGAACGGGAATTATGGCGGGAAGCCCCTGCCCGATATCAAAAATGCAGGACGTTGTCAATAAGATGAATATGAAAGAAGTAGTTATCGTTTATGGACAGACTGAGGCAAGCCCCGGCTGCACAATGAGCTGCACTGACGATTCCGTGGAAACACGTGTCGCCACAGTGGGCAGACCCCTGCCGGAAATTGAGTGCCGAATCATTGATCCGGAAACGGGACTTGAGCTTCCCGACGAGGCAACAGGGGAATTTGTGGCGCGCGGCTATAACATCATGAAGGGCTACTATAAGATGCCTGAAGCCACAGCAGCCGCTATAGACAGCGACGGCTGGCTGCATACAGGAGACTTGGCCTGCCGCACCCCTGATGGCAATTACCGCATCACCGGAAGGCTCAAAGACATGATCATCCGCGGTGGGGAGAATATCTATCCTAAGGAGCTGGAGGAGTTCCTCTACAGTCATCCGAAGGTCAAAGACGTACAGGTTATCGGCGTCCCAGACGAAGAGCTGGGAGAAGAAATCGTCGCCTGCATTATTATGAAGGAAAACGAAAGCGCCACGGAGGAGGAGATTAAAGCTTTCTTCCGTGCGAACATGGCACGGCACAAATGTCCCCGCTACATAGATTTTACCGATGAATTCCCTATGAATGTCGCGGGAAAAATCCTCAAGTACAAGATGCGCGAACAAGCGATAGAAAAATTTCATCTGCAAAAAGCGGCCAGCATCAAAACCGCATAGTAAAAAACGAACTGCCGAAGACTTCCCCATCGTCCTTCGGCAGTTAATTTTGCACAGTAAAGAGCTTCAAAAAGTTACCTTTTTCCAATGACCATTCTAGCTATCGCCGCACCGCTCTTCTCAAGAGGCCCTTCCATCAAAGAAGCGACCTGTTTCAGATTTTCCCTTATCTCCAAATGCTGCGGACACCTAGCTTCGCACTTCCCGCAGCCTACGCAGCTTCCCGCCCAATGAGCAAGACCGTCCTTGGTTCTCACCCCGGCATAGACAGCATGGTGTACTCTGGCGCTAACTTTGGAGAATAGCTGGTAGTTATTGAGATTTTTAAATACAGCGGGAATATTAATACCCACCGGACAAGGCTGACAGTAGCCGCACTCGGTGCATCTTACCGCGAGATTTTGCATATAAGCTTCCCTAACGGCAGCAATGATTTTACAGTCTTCGTCAGTCATGGCATTGGGTTCCGCGCTCTCGGCAACATAGACGTTTTGGCGCACCTGAGACTCTTTATTCATCCCCGAAAGGACAGTAGTCACTCCCTGATGATTCAGTACCCAACGCAATGCCCAGTCGGCGGGGTCTCGCTTAACAGCAGCAGCTTCATAGATTTTTTTAACATCGGCTGGCAAAGGGCCGGCAAGAGAGCCTCCCTTCAGCGGTTCCATAACCATTACGCCCATTCCTTTAGCGGCGGCGTAATCAATGCCCTCGATTCCTGCCTGAAAATGTTCATCCAAAATATTATACTGCACCTGAGCAAAGTCCCAGTCGTAACTGTCAACTATCGGTGCGAATTCATCTTTGGTACCGTGAAAGGAAAACCCACTGTTTCTGATTTTTCCCTCGGATTTTAGTTTATCCATAAACTCCAAAACACCAAGATCAGCCATGCCGCGGAATGTGCGCCCGTCAACAGCATGAAGCAAATAGTAATCTATAGTTGAAACAGACAGTTTTTCCATCTGCTTGGCAAAAATTCTCTCCATATCCGCTCTGCTCTTCACAAGCCAGCAAGGAAGCTTGGTGGCGATATTCACTTTGGCGCGGTAAGAGCCGGATAAAATATGCTCGCCTAAAAAGCTCTCCGATGCCCCCATATGATATGGATAAGCGGTATCAAGATAGTTTACTCCCATCTCAATCGCTTCAATTATCTGTTTTTTTGCTTTTTCAACATCTATGAGAGAAGAAAACTCTCGTCCAATACGCGTCGGCAGTCTCATACAGCCAAAAGCCAGCACCGATAGCGTCTCGCCCGTTTTGGGTATTATTCTGTACTGCATCTAGCCACCCCTTTGGAATCTGCCTTAATACGCGGACATCACATTTAGCATGACAATTTACTAATGTTAATTTGTTAATTTTAGTATAGATGTTAATTCAGCACAATCGGCATTATCGACAAAATCTACGTGAACAAAAATAACTTTAACAGCAACTATGTTGCAAAAATAGTTTTTTCCGCTAAAATCTTTAATAATGACATTAAGTTGCACAAAGGAGAGGTCACTATATGAAACGTTTGGAAAATATCGCGCTAATCACAGCACTGCTTTGCGCCATGGTTTTCTCCCTGCCGGCAAAATCTTTTGCGGCAACGGAGCTTTCGGTGTTCGCAGCAGCCTCCATGACCGAGTCTATGAACAAGATCGCTGACATGTATAAGAAAGTCGCTCCCGATGTAAAGATAGTTTATAACTTTGACTCTAGCGGCACGCTCAAAACTCAGATAGAACAGGGAGCAGAGTGCGACCTCTTTATCTCCGCAGGACAGAAACAGATGAACGAGCTGGAAAAAACACATGTAATGGCAGGTACGCGCTTCAACATCGTTTCCAACAAAGTGGTAATGATCGTTCCCAAAGGGCATAATCCCAATAAAATTTCCGACTTTAAAGATGTAGTAACCGACAAAGTGGCCCTCATCGCCATAGGCAACTCAGATGTTCCCGTCGGACAGTACTCTGTGGAAATTTACAAAAATCTGGGAATATGGGACAAGCTGGAGAAGATGGGCAAGATAACCTACGCCGGCAACGTCAAAGAAGTTCTCTCTCAGACAGCCGCCGGTGCGGTTGACTGCGGCATCGTCTACAGCACGGACGCCGCCACCTCCGGCAAGGTCGAAATCGTAGCCGAAGCTCCCAAAGACAGCCACAAGCCGATCACCTACCCCGCCGCAGTGCTCAAAGCAACAAAGAGTCCCGCCGCAGCCAAGGCATTCGCCGAATACCTTAAAAGCGATGCCGCCACTGCTGTTTTCAAAAAAATAGGCTTTTCAATACCGCAAAAGTAAGATAATTTATTTTGTCATTTGATGCGTCATTACAATCAGCAACCGCAATGCTTCTTGCCGGCGCACCCCGCCGGCAAGACTTTATTTTATTGCTTTTTTGATCTGATACTGCGATACTCTTTGCGACTTTATTTCATTTGGAGGCAAAATCCGTGGACTTTTTCCCTTTATTTAACTCTATGCGAGTAGCGTCTATTTCCACCTTTATCACTTTTTTCGCGGGAATTTTCGCTGCCTACTACATAGCGAAGACACCGCGCGCTGTCAAGGGCGCACTGGATTGCATTCTCACCCTACCATTGGTACTGCCTCCGACGGTTGTCGGCTTTTTTCTTTTAAAAACTTTCGGACCGCTGAGCCCGGCGGGGGGCTTTTTGCTCGATGTTTGCGGCATCAAGATGACGATGACATGGTACTCCGCCATCTTAGCCTCCGCCATTGTTGCCTTTCCGCTGATGTACCGCACCGTCAGAGGCGCCTTTGAAGCTTTTGACAAAAACCTGATTTACTCCGCGCAAACTTTGGGGCTTTCAGACTTTTTTATTTTTTGGCGGGTGATTATGCCCAATTGCAAGCAGGGTATTCTCGCCGGCACAGTTCTTGCCTTCGCCCGTGCCCTAGGAGAGTATGGCGCCACCAGTATGATTACCGGCTACATCCCCGGACGCACTGCCACCATCTCTACCACAGTCTATCAGTTGTGGAGAGAGGGTAATGACGCCCTCGCCTATAAATGGGTGTTGGTAAATCTAGCGATATCTTTTGTAGTGCTAATTACCGTCAACCTTTTGGAAAGTAAGTACAGAGAACCCAAGGGCACCGCACAGGACGTCCTTACGGATAACTTTTAGGAGCGGCCATGTCTATTTATGTGAATATAAAAAAATCTCTCGGCAGTTTTGTCCTCGAAGCAGAATTTGAGGCAGAGAATGAAATCTTAGCTCTTTTTGGTTCATCCGGCTGCGGCAAAAGTATGACTTTAAAATGTATAGCGGGGGTGGAAAAGCCTGATGAAGGTGTAATTATTGCTGATGGGGTGACACTTTTTGATTCCAACAAAGGAATATGCCTGCCGCCGCAAAAGCGCAATATCGGGCTGTTATTCCAAAATTACGCACTGTTTCCTAATATGACAGTATCGGAAAATATAACCTCAGTGCTGAAACTGCGGCATGGGATAAATGTCAGAGAAGAACTTGAATCCATTATGGAATCTTTTTACATTAAGGGACTTGAAGAGCACCACCCATCTCAGCTCTCAGGCGGTCAGCAGCAGCGTGTGGCTCTAGCAAGAATGCTGGCAAGCGCACCGCAAGTTGTTATGTTGGACGAGCCGATATCGGCTCTGGACAGCTGTCTGCGGTGGCAGCTGGGAGAAGAACTGTTGCGCCATCTCCGCGACTTTAAGGGCACGGCAATATATGTCTCTCATGACAGAGACGAGATCTTCCGCATGTGCAGCAGAGTTTGCGTCATGCATAAGGGAAAAACGGAAAAACTACGGACAGTAAGCCATTTTTTCAGTACACCTGAGACGCTCGCCTCTTCACGGCTCTCTGGCTGCAAAAACCATTCCCGTGCCATAAAAACCTCTGACAACAGTCTCTATGCAAAAGACTGGGGCTGTGAATTAAACTGCGCAGACAAGGTTCAGGACGGCACCGCTTTTGCCGGCATCAGAGCACACTCATTAAAGCCTCTTTGCAGCAGCGGAGAAAACCTTATGCTATGTAAAGTGCTATCTGTGACAGAGGATCTCTTTACCGACATCGTCGTTGTATGCCCAGTAAACGCACCTGTAGAGGAACGCGGCTTGATAAGAATAGAATGCGCAAAGGAAAGGGGCACGGAAATTCACGCCGGCGAAACAATCACGGTCACAGCCGCTGCTTCAGACATTATGCCGCTGCTGCCCTCTTAGGTAAATTCTGATTAGACAGCCAGCCTTCAATAATAACCGGCGTACAGTCCGCTGATTATAAGCAGAGAGCCGAAATCTATGATTTGGTACTGTAAATGATTTACACAGATCTTTGATTTACGTAAATCCAACTTAGATTCTTCATTAATCGCTTAGTTTGTTCATTAAACAAGCAGGCTGTTACGCGAGCGCTGCATCTCATCAGTGACTCACTATAGCACTGCCGCCTCCCACAGATAAATTGACGCCACCGTCCCGTATGGGGAGTAGCGTTTGCGGTATCTCTCAAACGCTACTCTATTCAGCTCCTTCAGACCATACAGCGTCATCATCCCCTTACGGATGGCGTAATCGCCGAAGCTTACGACATCTCCTCTGCCAAGGGAAAAGATCAGCGTCATTTCCACCGTCCACTGACCGATACCCTTAATCGGCAGCAGTTTTTGCGCAACTTCCTGGTCGGACATTTTATTAAGTTCATCGATAACCAAGCTGCCATGTAAAACAGCCTCGCACAGTCCTCTGATATAAGAGACCTTTCTCATTGATATGCCGATGCTTTGTATCTCTGCATCAGTTGCCGCAGCAATAGAAGCTGCCTCCATATGCGGAAATTTTTCTCTCATACGTCCAACAACTGTCAATGCCGCTTTATTGGATATCTGCTGTGTTATTATCGAGCGGACTAAAAAACCAAAGACATCAGGATCGAGCTCTCTTTCTACAAAACCGCAGGAGGCAATGAGGGCGCCGAGTTTTTTGTCTCTCTTCGCCAGATATGAAGTCTCCTGCTCGCCATATTCAATTATCGGCATGGGTGCGTTCCAACTCCAAGAGGAAAATCTTTACTTCAAGACCGCCGCCAAAACCGACAAGGGTTCCATCCGCACCAATAACCCGATGGCAAGGAATAATTATCGCGATTGGATTTCTGTTGTTTGCCATGCCAACTGCGCGGCACCCTTTGGGACTGCCTGCCGCGGCGGCAATTTCTTTATAACTTCTGGTCTCTCCATATGGAATAGCGCACAATGCCTTCCAGCAACGGAGCTGAAAATCAGTCCCGCGCGGTGCAAGAGGCAGGTTAAACTTACGCCTGTCTCCGCTGACATATTGACAGAGCTGGGTATAGGCCTCCTTAAGCAAAGGGGTTTCGCTTACGGTAATCTCTCCTGCAGGAGTACGTCCATTTTCAAAGTGGAGGTCAGTGATGCACCCGTCTTCCTCTCCCAATCCTATTCTGCCGATGCCTTTTAGAAGGTAGTAATTATAATTTTTCATCTCGCACCCCCTATAAAATATTATCTGCCAACAGCTGTAATCCATTATACTATCAAGAGAACCGTACCGCAGAAGAGGAGGAAGGGATATGAGAGTATTTATCACAGGCGCTTCCGGAAATGTCGGACGCACAATCATTCGCTCCATGAAAGATTATCCTGCGTTTGAGCTTGCCGGAGGCTGGTGTCGGCAAAGCGGCAAAGACATGGGTCTATTGGCGGGAATCGAAGCAAACGGAGTGCTCACGGCAGAAAGCCTGTCATCAGGATTGGCAGGATCTTTGCCCGATGTTGTTATTGACTTCTCCGTAACCCCCATTCTTGAACAAAACATGAAAGAATATCTAAATTTCGGTCTTAACGCAGTAATCGGCACCACAGGACTTACCGACGAGCAGTTCGCCCCTTATATTAGGGGTGTAGAGGAGCGGGGACTGCGCTGGGCAGCTATTGCCAACTACGGACTCGGTATCAGCTTTGTGCAAGATTTTATCAAACTTATACGAGAATATTACCCCTATGTCAGCATCATTGACAGGCACCATGAAAAAATGGCCAACGCTCCCAGTGGCACAGCAGCAGACTTGGCTCATGCCGCCAAGGGAGAAAACGGACAGGTAGACAGCAAGGAGAGTTACCCCGGAGTGCTTGCGGGGAAGGTGCACGGGGTGCAGGTTATTTCACAGCGTCTGCCATGGCCTGGGCCCTTCTCCGAGCACGAAGTGTTGCTGGGACGGCATGATGAAGTAATAAAAATCACCGTAACAGACTACACCAGCGACATCTATACCGACGGCGTTTATTTGACGGCACAAACTCTGCCGCTGCTGCCGCCAGGCTCTTTTGTCCGCAGCTTATCTGAGATCAGGAATTATCCGCGCTAAGGCAGCTTTCATAGCAGCCAAGCAAGTACCTCTCTAATTTAACGGCAAAGACAACAGATAAAACAAGCAAAGCAAAATACCGCAGAGATTTGCAGACAAAAAAGACCGTCCCGCTTAAAACAAGAGCCGACGGTCTTTTCAAGTAAACGCTGTTCAAACAGCAAGCTTCCAGTAGTAACAGGCGGGTACCGCTGTACTATAATCGATGATTTCGTGCGTAAATCGAACTTGTTTTCTTCATCAATCAGTCGATTTTACCACCAAGGTGCATATTGATACGCACCGCAACAGACGCGGCTGTCTGTGACATGGGCAGAGCCTCTGATAAGCGGCTCCCCGCTACGTCAGATTATCGGCTAAAAAAGTCTTTTCTTCCAAAGCACAAAGGTCGCCGCGATGGTGAAGCATAGGGCGCAAAAGCTGACAATGGCAAAACCCATCGGGTTTGATTCCCAAGGCACTGGCACGTTCATACCAAAGAAGCTGGCTATCATCGTCGGTATAGCCATCACAATGGTCACAGAAGCAAGGAATTTCATCACGATGTTGAGGTTGTTGGATATAACCGAGGCAAAAGCGTCCATCATCCCCGCGAGAACGTCTGTCTGAATCTGGGCCATCTCGATAGACTGGTCATATTCTACTCTCACATCGTCCAAAAGGTCTTCATCTTCCTCACGCAGCTTGATAAGATGCTTCACCTGAGTATTGGAGCATAGGCGCATCAGCCTTTCAACCACGACTCTGTTGGAGCGCAGCGACATGGAATAGTACGTCAGCCCCTTCTGCAGATCGAGAAGCTGAAAGAGTTCCTGATTTTTCATAGACTTGCGCAAATCCTGTTCAATTTTGTCAGATTTTCTCGTCATCTGGCGCAAGTCTTTCAAAAACAGCATCGCCGAGCGGTAGAGAAACTGGAAGAGAAACCTGGTACGCTTAAAAGTGCTGAAATAGCGGTATCGGCTGGCGGTATAGTTTTGTAAAATCTCGTTATATTCTTGGCATACGGTAACGATGTAATCCGTAGTGACAATAATTCCTAAAGGCAGAGTGTCATACTCGCCTTCAAATTCTTCATGGTTCACAGGAACATTTATCAGCACCAAAATATGGTTATCTTCAATTTCGATACGCGAAGATTCTTCCGGGTCCAAAGCCGCGCGGACAAAGTCCTGAGGCGCATCGGTAATCCTTTCAACAATCAGCAGTTCCTCCGCCGTGGGACGAACTAAACTCATCCACGCACCGGTCTCGATTGTCTCCGGTGTTAATTCATGGAGTCCATCATCAAATGTTTTGGTTATTTTGAGCATAAAAGAATTCTCCTCCCGCAGCACACATTACTGTCCTGTATCACCGCACCGTCAACGTTCGCAAGCAGAGCGTATCTGTTCGGTCACAGCAAAGACAGCAAGAGCGGATACCCTTGAATACAGTGTGCAGAATAACTTGTTTTTAATAAATGGGAGTGAGGAAATGTGATAAGCAATATCTCCACACCCGGCAGCGCCAGGTGCGGTTCGCAGCCTGGGCTAGTTCATATTACACAAAGGCCCTACAGGTTCAGGACTGGGGCTTGGACTATCCATTGACTGCTCCTCTCTTCGGGGATCACCCGATACATGACATTCTGATGATTAAAGTTTAGTCGGCATATTTTATATGTCAAGAGGCAGAAAAAAAATCATAAAAAAATCAGGCCTCGCCGTTTGCAAAACAAGCGGCGGTGCCTGATTTATTAACCCTTGTCAGCTACTAGTCTTTGCGAAAATAGATACTTTCAAAATCGCTCACGGGAATAGGTTTGTTGATTAAATATCCCTGTATGCTGCCGCAGCCCAAATCGCGAAGCTCCTTAAGCTGGATGTCAGCCTCTACACCCTCAGCCACAACTTCTATTTTGTACTTTTGGCAGAGAGAAATCACGTGGGCAATTATCGAACGGTTCATCTCATTGGAGACGATGTGGTCAACCAAACTCTTATCCAGCTTTAAAACCGAGAACTTAAGCCATGAAAGTATCGCCAAATTAGAATACTTAGCTCCGAAATCATCTAACGAGAGCCGGTAGCCTGCCTGTAAAATATTATTGCCAATCTGCTTAATTGTCTCAGCTTCAAAATCTCCTAAGCTCTCGGTTATCTCTATTTCCACCATTTCGTTGGGGACATCATATTTTTGGGAGATGCTGAGCAAATTCTCCACTACCCCCGGCTCAAGCATGGTAGAACGAGAAAAATTCAGTGATATCGGCATCAGCGTTCGTCCTTCTTCTTTCCATTTATGCTGTATGCGCAGTACTTCTTCAAACATAAAGAAGTCCAGATAGCGCACCAGCCCGGTCTCTTCCAAAATAGGGATAAACTTACCAGGTGGGATAATTTCGTGTTCAGGGTCCTTGAACCTTACCAGAGCCTCTGCGCCGCAGACAGCTAACGTCTTGGCGTCCACCTTTGGCTGCAGATAGGGAACGAAGGAGCTGTTATCGATGGCAGCAAGCAGCTGCGGCAGCATTTTGTTTTTCTCGGCCTCTTTCTTCGCCTTTATTTTGATGCCGCGCTCACGCTTATCCGCTGTCAGCACCTCGTCACTCTTAATAATCAGAGAATCAATGCTATGTACAGTGTCACTCCAGGCGTTTCCTACAGAAACATCATAATTCGTGATACTGTTAAAGGATTCTCTGAGATCACTCAGACGCTGGCTAAAACTCTCCTTGGAAATATCAGGCAAGAGCACCAGGAACATGCCGCCTCCGTAACGATAGACAGACTCCGCGCCGAACTTGTCCTTAAGTGCGGCGGCAACGCTCTTGACAACTTGGTCGCCATAGCTGTTACCGTAACGGCTGTTTAATTCCTTCAGCCCGTTGATATCCGTGAGAATAACTCCCAGGGAAGAGAGTGATTCCGCATTTGTCTCAAGGACATATTCAACATAGCTGTTGCGTGAGAGCACACCGGAGAGAATATCGTAACGGCTGGTATAGAGCCTATGCTCATCGTTGCGGCGTTTGACAACCTCACTCATTAAGAAGTATGTAAGAGTGCTCAGCACTCCAATCTCGTCAAGGTTCTGCGAAGGGTTGTCCACTCCCACAAACCCTGTAACAACGGAATCAGCAACATATGGCGTCACAAAAAGATTTGTTATCCCCTGACTGCCTAGTATCTTGGCTTCTGATTCACAAAGCCCGTCAAGCCCTTTAATTACCAGCGTTTTTTTCTCCTTATAAGCCCGCATGAAACTGGGGACACTGTCTAAAGGCACGCCTTTTAGCTCATCAATTTGCGAGGAAACGTCGTCTGCGCACCATTCATAGGTATTATCCAGCGCCTTTTTACCTTCATCTACTTCAAGGACATAACTTCGCTCTGCGCCGAAGAAAAATCCAATCTGTTCAAGAACGCCGTCTACAGCTATTTTGGTATCCTTATTTGAAAGCAAGATCTCCGAGCACAGTACGAATAGGTATGCCGAGCACTCACTACTCGCAGCTGCGGCAGACAGAGATAAGTGCGAACCATCGTTTTTGTAGGGCAACAGAGAGACATTATCTCGCTTCAGTTCCAGAGAGTCTTGATAATACTGAACATGGGGCTTCAGCATATCGGCCTTGTCTGTAGCAGATTGAGCGAGATCCAGCATTTTATCAAAATCGGCGATTTCAGCCGACACAATAGCTGCACCTGTCTGGTATATCGTGTATTGTTCAGAGATAGTGGTGAAAAAGGCCGGTTTATTTAATATCTGTAAGACATATTCGCCGAATTCGTATAAAACCCTTTCACTCTCCACATTATCCATAAAAATTACAATGCGGTCTTCCGCGGTGCGGCAGGTAATCTGCCTGTTCAGCAGCGTGTAACGCAGCTTTCGGTTTACAGAGAGCATTAACCTATCCACTGAAAGCGGCCCAAAACGTTCTATAATCAAATTAAGGTTGGCTATTTTGATAACAGCCAGAGCATACAGTGTTTGAGGATTTTTGTTTTCACTTAAGACTTTATTTACAATTGCTTTCATCGTTTTTTTGTTATACATCGAACAGGTGGAATCTAATTCCGCTTTGAAGGGCAAAGACAGTTCTCTCTTTTTCCTCTCATCTATCGTTCTGATGTAGATAAAGGCATAAAGGTCGCCGTTATGCGGATTGGTTAATATTTGGCAGCTCACCGATACCCAGTCTATATTACCGCTGTAATTGCAAAGACGATACTCGTTATAAAGCCAGTCTATGCCGTTATTTGATGATAAGGACAAAGCCTCCGCGGAATATTTGCTATTAAAATCTTCGCACTCACCCTGCCCCGAAAAACGCAAACAAATTTCTTTTAAAAATCCCCCATAAGTGCGGTCGCTGTCAAATTTCATCTCCGTACAGCCTGGGGCTTCAAAGTAGGTTATTCTGTCCTTTGACAAATTCACCCTTAGCAAGCATACTAGGTCATACTTTATCAACAGATGCAGTTTTTCTTCCTGTTCAAAGCGCAGCCGGCTGTCGGCAATATTTTCTACCTCTTCGCTGATGCCGATGGCCTTGTACGGGCGCCCTCCTTCATCATAGACCATGCGATAGGATAACTTTACCAGCGTAAATTGCCCGCTGGCTCTTTGCGCCTTAATAATCGTACTGCCATTTGGCTTACCGGCATAAACATCGGCGTAAAACTCCCTATATGAATCAAGAGAGTCGTCATGTATCAGGCCGGTCTCAATCAAGCTATCGGGCACATTTTCCACCACAGTCGAGTGAATTTTATACTTTGAGACGGAACCCTTAGAGAATACGGCTTCATGGGTATTTATATCCACTTCAAAAGTTTCAAGAGCACTCATTTCAAAGATATAACTTAAGTGCGCACGTGCCGTCAGCTCAGCGTTATGCTCCTCGCCCTTGCCGACCTTCAGCTGAGAATCAAGCGGCGGCTGTATATTTTGAGCCGTCCCCATTGCCTTCACCGGACGCCCCTGCGCATCAAGGACATTCATATATTTAAATCTATGCCAAATGCCCTTTATAAGCCTAATATCTGCTTCAGCTTCAGGAATGCCGTTCTTTAAATCTTCATGTAGTTTGACAAATCTGTCTTTGTAATCCGGGTCGATAATATCACGATCCAAAATGGAGTCAGGAAAGTTTGCCATTACCTCCGGGACACCTAGCTCATCTTGCAGACGCCGGCAGAAAGAGGCCTTGGACTGTTTAATATCATAAATCCAGTAGTAGAGATCGGCATGTTTCTCAGCCGTGCTCAACATCAAGGTCTGGGTATTCAGCCTTTCTTTCTGTTCATACAGTTCCGTCTCGTCAATGACACCGCCTATTAGGCATTTGCCGTCGCCGTCATCAATAAAAGCCCCCCAAACCATCACCATCTTTTTATCTCCCTGTTTTGTGACAATAACCATTTCAAACCTGTGATTGGGAGCTCCAGAGGCGACAGCCTTACCAATGTCGTTTTTGATAATATCGCGGTAGTCGGGATGGACATAGCGCACCGCCTTAAGTTCGATGGCACGTTTCATATCTTCTCGGTCCCGGTATCCGTGCAGGTTGTAGTAATATTCGTTACCGTAAATCACAGTAAAATCATCGTCAAGACGGATTTTAAAGATACCTACCAACTTTGATATCGCCAAAGTGGAGATAACTTCGTTTACATTTAGAACACTGTCACCGGCAAGCCCGATATAAGCCATGCTTATACATTCGGAAAAGCCAACGGCGCGAATCGGACGTCCTTTGTCGTCAAAAACATTGGTGTAACGAATGTGCTCATATTGATATTGGTCAGAATTTTCTTTTTTAACACGAAATACGCCAGACACATTTTTAGCCCCATCATAGAGTTTTTTATACATCTCTCTAAACAGCAAAATATCGTCTGTGTAAATATATCCGGAGTCAATCAAAGATTGGGGAACATTTTCAATCACCATGGGGTATCCGTGAAAATCATAGGAACGTTTTGTCTGAATTATTTTTGCGCCATCGTAGATAAAGTCCCAAAAATTAATCGTAGTGTTTTCAAACGCGATGTCCATTCGTTCTCTCTCAATGCTCAGCTCTTCCTCTTTTTCCTTTATTTCGGTAACATCGGTAAGTATGACGATAGCTACAGGATTTCTGCTCTCCTCATAGGGGATTCTCACCGCGCGGATATTACACCAGCCATTTTTGCCGCGAAGCTTCATCCGCACTGTGCATTCAAACAGATTGCCGCCGACAACCGATTTATAAAAGTCTGCGAAGATAGCGGTTCTGTCTTCAGGATAAAAGAGAGAGCTAATGTCATCGAACGAATAAACGTTGGCTGAAGGATTTATGCCTGTCATGCGCTTCATACTTTGGCTGACATAAATGGGAGAAATATTCTGTTCTCCGACTTCAAGAAGAACCATACCGGCCAGCATATACTTCGTCAGAGCTTCCAACTGGACATATGACTGATTTTTTAAAGCGTCTTCTCTCGAAATAACACCGATAGACCTCTCGATACCGCCCTCAGCGCCGCGCATGTGAATCACTGTCAGGCGGCACCAAACATATTCGCCTTGTAATAATTTCAGGCGCAGCGCTACCTGCATATCATTACTGGAGGCGGCGCTTTCGTTTAAGATCTGCTCTCTGTAAAGAACCCTGTCGTCAGGATGCACTCCGGATATATCAACATTTTTGCTAAAGAGCTGCTCTCCTCTCTGTTCAGAAATCTCATATTTGTAAAAAGATTCCGAGGCGACAAAAGTTTTTGTCCTAAAGTTGTACTCCGCAGAGGCAATATCGCATCTTTCCATAAAAATGCGAAAACGCTCGTCCTCTTCCTGCCTTTGAAGTAATTTTTTATTGTATTGCATTACATCTTCAAGCTGACGCTTCCTCTCATCACTCAAATTATCATCAGTCTTAAGCATGTCTATTGGGGTAACAGTAGTTTTTACATTAATGTCTCTCATTTCCGGAGAGTAAAATTCAAAACGGCAGCGCCCCTTTTCTTTAGCTTTATAGACGGCGACATCGGCGCATTTGTACAGATCATTAAAATTCATCCCGTCGCGAGGATAAATTGAAATGCCGAGGCTCCCCGAGGCAAAGACCCCGTCTGTAATTTCAATCTTCATCAGCTGACAAATAAACCCGGCTCTTTTTTCTATGGCTTCCGTATAGGAGATGTTTCTCAGACAGACCATAAACTCGTCGCCACCAATACGACCGACAAGATCTCCGGCACGCAGCACAGCCTTCAGCGCCTTTGACATGGAAATTAAGACCCTATCTCCGGCAACATGACCATATGAGTCATTCACCAACTTAAAGTTATCCAGGTCAATCATAAAGATCGCATGCTGTGAAGCAGGCTCTTTCTTGATAATGCTGTTCACCTTATCTTCAAAGTACTTACGGTTAAGCACTCCTGTTAAAGGGTCTTCCTGCAAACGCTCTTCCATTGCCAATTCTTCGTGTTTTTTATCATTGATATCCTCATATATCATGTAAGCTTTCACATCATGTGTACTGGGATATTCAACCATGTGTACAGAAAGGTTAATCCAACAAAGAGCACTCTCATCATTGGAATAAATGCGAAAATCCATGCTATCTTCTGCCTGCCCGTTGTAATAAGCTTTAAGCAGCCTGTCAAGATTCATAAATTTCACATAATTGTCAAAATCCTCAACACAGACGTTCTTCGATGCCCAAGAAAGGGTCTTAGCGTTAAATGACACCCCTGGCTCGTCGGCTCCATCCAATTTCAGTTCGCCTCTGACATTTTCCAGCACATCATGAGTCAGATTATGTTCAAAAATTTTAATCTTTTCTTTAGGAATCTTAGAGACTCCCTGCTGCCAAAGTTCATAAGCCAGCTCTTTCTCCCGCTGAGCAGTAATATCGTAAAAGGAAATTACCGCCTGTATCGGTGCATTTTTTGCATCATAAATTGTCGTAAACTCACATTTATAGTATTTAGGTTTTTCTCCGGCGGCATCCCTCATTTTAATGACAGAAGATCCGCTACGTTCGCCGCTTATGATCGCTTGATAGAAACGACGGTATGTATCAACACTCTCGGTCTCAATAAGCCCTGACTTTATATTGCTTTCAGGAACATCTTTAACAACTTCTTCTGACCCGAAAAGACAATTCGAACCGAAGTCCTGATAAATTATTTTGTCCTTAATATCAAAGCGAACCACATGCGTACCGCTCTGCTCGGAGGCGATACGGTATTTTTCTTCGCTTACACGAAGGCGCCCCTCTTCTGTCTCCAAAATTCTGCGGTTACGCTGCTCCCATTTTAAGATAATCACAATAATAATTAACATTGAAACTGCCATCAAGGCAAAGAGAATCATCGGCATTACCGCCGCCTCTGAAACCGCATCATCAACAATTTCACCGGCAATACCGCTCAGCAGAAACCAGTCATTGATGGGCAAAGGTTCATATATGACATATCTGGTATAGCCGCCTATAGAAAAGCGATAGACGCCGCGACGCCCCTCCGCGAAATTTTTTCGCATATCAGATACGGTGCTGTCACCCATTGCTTTTGTTTTAGCATAGCCGTCCAGAACATTGTCGACACCATAAAGCGGTTTGCCCTTGCCGAAAATATAGGCAGAAGAGTTGCTGGAAATAATAATATTTCCTTTGGAATCGCAGATATAAGAAGCCCCCCTCCCTTCAAAAACATGTGGAACAATAAGATCTCTGAGCATATCCTCGTTATAGCTGCCGTATATTATCCCCACAGTTTTTCTATTAATTACAAGCGGTATCGAAACAATAAAACGGGGGAATTTTTCTATCTTGCCGCGGGATACTCTTTCAATACTCCGTCTTCCCGCCATGCCCCGTTGAAAATAGCTCCGATCTGAAACATTAACCTCTTTGCCGTCATTGAGAAATCCCTTTCCATCACTGCGAATAAACCCCATATGAAGAAATGGAGAGGAGCTTAGCACATTGTTCATTTTTTCCATCATCATCGGCTTACTGCTGTATTCTTTCAAAGTTATTGACTCAGCAAATGTTTCCAAAATAGCAAACTGCCCGCCCATCTTGGCATTAAGCGTCAGGCTCTGCTCTTTAGCGGAATCAGATAGACGCTGATATGTAAGTTCTGAAGCGCGCTTAACAGCGTCTGCACGATAATAAAGAATGCTGGCTAGAGTAAGCAGACCCATAAAGATTAGCGACGCTAAGAAAATATTAAGATGCTTCCGTTCCATGTTATTCCTCCAAGCAAACTCTGATTGGCTGATCCAAATACTCAAAGTATATTACAGACACAAAAGTAAAGAGGCTAAAGAGACATTTTAGTACAAGCAGATGACAAAATACATGTAAACAGATAACAAAATATTAGCAGAGTAAAGTTCATTAAGCAACTATTATTTACATGTAACGTTTTTAAATTTTTTATAATTAACTCTTGCTGTCTATTGTCAATGTTTTCATTATAATAAATCTATATTTTTGATTTAAAGTAATTATTTTTAAAAAAGCGAAATCAGGCGACAGCCTAAATAGTAAAGATAAATAGCCTGTTTTGGACAAGAAATATTTTATTTTAATTCCAAATACTAATTTGAGTGAGGAAAAATTGAAAATAAAAAACGACTTGTACCTATCACGCATGAGCATCATCAAAGTTTTTGTACTTGTAAAATGTGGGATAAAATCTACATAAGTGTTTTTATTATATTCATTAGGTAAGAAAAGATCTTTAAACGACAAAACCGACTTTACAAATTTAATTCACCATCTATGAAATAAAACAGCTGAATTGTACCGTCATAAGGTCAATCCATAGGACTCAGAAGCAGTAATAGATATATTAAAAAATAATGTAAGATAA